>JBIKVX010000026.1:0-12328 GCA_044356625.1 Flavobacteriales bacterium
ACGTTTATTGAAAACACCTTGGTTGCATGACGTTGATTTATTGGTTCCTATTCCATTGCACAGAAACAAAGAGCTTGAACGCGGATACAACCAATCGCGAGTTCTCTGCGAGGGAATTTCAGAAGAAACCAAACTTCCTATTTCCACTGTTTTAAAAAAACAAAAAGCTGGCAAAGGCGCTACCAAAGGAAATCGCATGGAACGCATGAATAGTCGGAAAATTGAATTTCAAATCGAAAGTAAAATTCCTTCAAACGTAAATCACATCTTAATTGTAGACGATGTGATAACCACCGGCGCTACGCTGGAATCTGCCTTTCAAGTTATACGAAAAGAGTTTCAGGGTAAAATTTCAGTGGTGTCTATCGCTCACACCTTTTAATCCTATCTTTGAGGGCTTCAAATTCATTGATCATGACCTACATCGTTAAAAGAATTTTCATTCTACTCCTACTCGCTCTTCCTGCATGCGCGTTCACGCAAGTGAAACAGGGTAAAGTCTTTTTAATGAATGGAACGGTTGTAGAGAATACCCTTTGGGAAGAAAAAGACGGCTTGATTTATATCTACGACCAAAGAACGAATCTCTTCGGTAAAGAAAAAACACGTGCCATTGAATTGAACAAGAGCGAAATTTTCAGTCTCTCAAACGGAAGCCAAGAACAGATTCTTTACTACCAAGACACTATGCTTGGAGACTATTACACACCTGAGGAAATGCGCATGTATCTCGGTGGATCAGGTGATGCACGCAAGAATTATAAAGCCAGACACATAAGCGCTATTGGGTTTGCCCTTTGTGGCGTGGCCGGTTATTTAGTCGGAGATGGACTGCTTGTTTTAATTGTTCCACCGATTACCTACGCGGCCATTCAGTATGTTGGAAAAATTAAAATTCGAGAGAAATATATGACAGATACGAATTTTAAATTCAATGATGTATATGCTGAAGGATTCGAACCTCCCGCTCGTTCTAGAAAAATGATTCGAGGAGCATTCAGCGGATTTTTAGGATCGGCAACGGGGGTGGTGTTGTACTTTATTAAAAATCAATAGGCGTGCTCATTTCATTTCTTCAAAGTCTTTGCCTTGGAGGTGCTTCGCTATTTCTGCTTTTCACCGCTAACCCAAGCTCTCTTTTCGAAAACGTGATGTTATCAATAGCCGTAACCTATAGCTATTGGATTTCAAGAAGACTTCACCAGGCTGCATTCTGGCTTCCACTTTTGATGATTGCAGGAATGCTTTCCATGTCACCGAACGTTCATTCGGTTTTAATGTTTCTTGTTTCGGTCTTCACGGTTGTCTATTTCCTTCAACATAAAATTTCATTCCGAAAAACACCCCTGCTAAAGAATATCACCGTAGCATTATGCTGGTCTATTCTCATTGCCATTCCAGATACAAAAGAAATTTTTCAGTTAGGTGGAAGTGTCTTCTTCACGACACTAGCCCTTTCGCTTTGCATTGACTTTGTTCAACGAAAGGAAGATGAAGGGAAAATTGAAACGGTTCCGCATATCATAGGAAATAACCTTACGCTTTTCTTCGCTCTAATTTTTGTGTTGATCGGGCACTTGTTTATGCCAACTGACTTCTTCGCTGGAATTTTAGCATTAGCACTTCAGGCAGGGCTGACTTACCTTCCGAAAGAAAATCAGAGAGAAGCTCTTCGTGAACTTCCCTTCTTAGCTTACGCTTTAGGAATTTATTTGCTGTAAACGTGATCTAAGGCATCGCAGAAATCTACGATTGCCTTATCGATGTCCGCGTCTGTATGTGCCGCTGAAACGAATCCAACTTCATAACCGCTCGGACCCAAATAGATTCCTCTTTCCAAAAGGAAACGATGAAACGGAGCAAACAATTGACCGCTATTCTCTGGAATTTCATCCATTCGTCGAATAGACTTCTCCTTCGAAAAAGAAACCCAAAAAATACTTCCCATATTGAAAATTCGGAATACGTAATTCTTCTGATCGGCATGCGCTTGAATGGCGCTAACCATCTTAAGTGTTTTTCTTTCCAACTCTTCATAAAATCCGGGCTTCGCACATTCCTTCAATTGCGCTAGACCCGCTGCCATGGCCACTGGATTTCCGGAAAGAGTTCCTGCTTGATATACGGGTCCGTCTGGAGCAATCTGAGACATAATTTCTGCACTTGCACCGTAAGCACCTACGGGCATTCCTCCGCCAATAATTTTCCCGAAAGCCAAAACATCGGGTTGAATTCCATAATAGCCAGAAGCTCCTTCAAACCCTAAACGAAATCCGCTAATGACCTCATCAAAAAGCAACACTATTCCCTCACGCGTGCAGACTTCACGCAAGTGTTTCAAAAACACCCCGTCTTGAATAAGTAGTCCGTTATTCGCCGGAACAGGCTCAATGGCCACCACCGCTATTTGTCCGCGGAACGTTTCAACTGCCGCATCGAATGCTTCAATGTCATTCAACGGAACAACAATTGTTTCGTTCACATAGGCTTGCGGAATGCCTGCGCTGCTTGAAGTTCCCAGTGTAGCCAAACCACTTCCAGCCTTCACCAAAAGAGCGTCTACGTGTCCGTGATAACATCCTTCAAACTTCAAGACTTTATCTCTTCCGGTATATCCTCTTGCTAAGCGAATGGCGCTCATAGCGGCTTCTGTTCCGCTGCTCACAAATCTGATTTTTTCTAAATACTTGTGGTGCTGTAAAATGAAGGAAGCCAATTCATTCTCTTCTCTTGTTGGCGCTCCGAAACTTGCTCCCTTTGAAGCTGTTTTGCATATTGCTTCAGTAACGGAATCGTTCGCGTGACCTAGAATAAGTGGTCCCCAAGAGCAACAAAAATCTATGAATTCATTGCCATCTGCATCCCAAACATGGGAACCCTTGCCTCGCTCGAAAAATAGCGGATTTCCGCCTACCGATTTAAATGCTCGAACCGGAGAATTCACTCCACCTGGAAAATATTTCTTGGCTTCGACAAAAAGCGCTTCGCTGTTGCTCTGTTTCATAACGCAAACTTACGCTTGATCGACAAAAACAATGTACTTTTGCTTGCCACATTTTTTCCACTTCGTACTTCGAAAAATTTCTCGTTGAATGAATGAAGAAGAAATAAAGACATGTAATATAATTATGAGTAACCTAAGTGATCTGCCTATTTGGATTTATTGGAGTAACGGTTTCGCTTTGTTACTGTGCATTTTACTTGCTGCTTTCAAAAAAATCAAGTGGCGCGACGCCGTAAAATACTTTGCATTTGCTGCACTCGCAATTGGTTTGCTTTATTGGGCTTATAAAGGTGTTTCTATTCAGGATATTGTTGGGCAAATATTAAATACCCATTGGGTTTGGATTGTTGCAGCGCTCGTAATTGAATATCTATCCGTTATTTTCCGAGGAATTCGTTGGAACCAGTTGTTACAACCTCTCGGGCATAAAGCCAAAACGTGGAATGCCATACACGCCGTTGCTTTCGGTTACTGCATGAACGACATCGTGCCGCGAAGCGGAGAAGTAGCTCGCTGTACATTACTTTTCAAATCAGATAAAATTCCAGTTTCAACGTTGGTTGGAACCGTTATCGTTGAACGTGTGATTGACATGGTTATGTTCGGATTACTTCTTCTTTGGGGAATTTTACTTTTACCCTCTACTTTGTCTTCGTTAATGAATGAAACAAAAAGTCCCGGATTCTCATTGGAACTCGGAATTGTTTTAATCGCTATGGCGGTGATTGGGATTTTGGTTTTGCGATATATCTTGAAGAACAATTTCAAAAACAAGTTCATCGAAAAATTCGCTGAATTTATACGTGGCACTTGGAAGGCATTTTTAAGTGTTGGGAAAATTGAAGGAAAATTCAAATTCATTTTTTTAACTTTTGGAATTTGGGGTGCTTGGTTACTCATGACTTGGTTCAATCTTTTAGCCGTTCCAGGATGCGAACACATGGGATTGAATGAATCTGTATTCCTTATGATTTGCGCAAGCCTAGCCATGCTTGCGCCTACACCTGGCGGACTAGGTGCATTTCATTCCATTACTATTATTGGTTTTATTGTTCTAGGCTATGCCGATGAAAGCAACGCGTCTACATCTTTACTCGGATTAACTTTTGCAACCGTGTCTTGGTCTACAAGAACGCTGATGGAAATTTTATCTGGATTTGCTGGTTTCCTCATTGTATCATACCGAATAAAAAATGGAAAAACAGCTTCAACAAATTAAAGCTTGGCGAGAGGCTAGAGAAACCATTGTATTCACCAATGGTGTCTTCGATATTTTACATGTTGGGCATGTGACCTATCTCGAGCAGGCTGCTGCGCTTGGCACCAAGCTTATTATCGGCGTCAACAGCGACGCTTCAGTGCGCAGCTTAAACAAAGGCCCTGAACGTCCAATTAATCCTGAATGGGCTCGGGTTCGCGTTTTAGAAGCATTGCGTTGCGTAGATACCGCAATCGTTTTTACCGATCATACTCCTCTCGATTTAATTTTATCCATACAGCCTAACATTCTGGTGAAGGGAGGAGATTACAATCCAGATGAAACCGACGAGTCGAACAAGACCTACATGGTTGGATCGAAAGAAGTGAAAGCATACGGAGGAAAAGCAATTGCTATTCCATTGGTTGAAGGATTTTCAACAACTAATATTCTCAGTAAGCGATAAGCTTTGGAAATTCTAGCCATCCTCTCAAGTCTTGCTTACACCGTTCTCTATCTTCTAGAATCAGTGTGGTGTTGGCCTTTAGCCATTCTGGGGAGCTTAATCTATTATTATTTATGTCGAAAAGCCAACCTGCCAGGAGAGAGCTGGCTACAGTTGTTCTACGTTGGCTTCGCAGTGTATGGTTGGATAAACGCAACCGCTGCTTTTCAGCATCCTGTTTGGAAGACATCTCATCACATTCTTTTTTTATTCGGTGCAATTGTTCTGTGGCAATTGCTTTTTCTTGTTTTGAAAAAAAGAAATTCGGCGCTTCCACGACTAGATGCTTTTGTTTTAGCGTTTGCGCTTGCCGGAACAGTTTTGCAAATCTTATATATCGAAAGCAATTGGTACTACTTCATTGCAGTTAATTCCATTTCGATATATACCTATTGGACACGCGGATTGAAGAAAAGCATTGTGCTTTACCTCGTATACCTAGGCCTAAGTATTTACGGAATTATTCAGTAAAATCTTCGAAAAGAAAATCGTTGTACGGAAAACGAACGATGTGAATTTCGCGTGCACGATTGTATAAGATTTCGCGAAATTCTTCCACATGTATTTTCTTAACAGCACTCATGAATACAACATCTTCAGAACCCATGCGCGACATCCATGACTCTTGCAATTCCGCAAGCGAATAATTCTCAACGGTCTTGGGTGTTAAGTCGTCTTCCTCTTTTTCAATAAAAGAATAGGCATCAATTTTATTGAAAGCGAGAATCATAGGCTTATCACCCGCTCCAATTTCTTGAAGCGTTTCCATAACCACCTTATAATGATCTTCAAATTGCGGGTGAGAAATATCTACAATGTGCACCAACAAATCAGCTTCTCGAACTTCATCTAATGTGCTCTTGAACGACTCAATCAATTGGTGAGGAAGTTTTCGAATGAAACCCACTGTGTCACTTAACAACAAAGGCAAATTCTTCACCACAACCTTGCGCACCGTTGTATCTAACGTTGCAAACAATTTATTCTCTGCCAGCACTTCACTCTTACTCATCATGTTCATGATGGTCGACTTCCCTACGTTGGTATATCCAACTAGCGCCACACGAACCATAGCGCCGCGATTTCCGCGTTGGGTTGTTTTCTGACGATCAATGACTTTTAAATCTTCTTTCAACTTAGCAATTCGATCACGAATAATTCTTCGGTCTGTTTCAATTTGAAGTTCACCCGGACCGCGCATTCCAATTCCACCTTTCTGTCTTTCCAAGTGCGTCCACAAGCGCGTTAGGCGGGGAAGTAAATACTGATACTGTGCTAATTCAACTTGAACTTTCGCATGAGCGGTTTGCGCGCGAGCCGCGAAAATATCAAGAATCAAATTGTTTCGATCAAGGATTTTTACCTTGTGATCATCGTCGTTGAACAAGTTCTCGAGGTTACGCAATTGAGAAGGAGAAAGCTCATCGTCGAAGATGACCATGTCTACTTCACTCTCGTAAACGAAATTCTTTATTTCTTCAATCTTTCCAGAACCCACGAAGGTTCTGTTATCCGGATGATCAAGACTCTGCCAATAGCGCTTCACACACAAAGCGTCGGCTGTGGTCGCCAAAAAAGCCAACTCGTCGAGATACTCTGTCAGAACATCAATGTTCTGCCTCTTATTCACTATCCCAACAAGAACACAAGTCTCTTGGGGTTTTTTCGTGTCTTCTAGTTTTGCCATTTTATCTTCCCGACAACTTCATGCAGTATGCTGTAAGCGCATCAATCTCTTGAACGGTTAGCATACTTTCAAAAGGTGGCATTCCTCCTTTTCCGTGTGTAATCTGATTTTTAATTTCATCGGCGGAAAGCTGACTCACCGTAATATTCTTTGCGCCACTCATTTGAAGATTGCCTTCACTGCCGTGACATGTGGCGCAGCGTTTTACAAAAACAGCTTTCGCATCAACAGTACCAGTCGCTTTCGGTTGCTCTGAGCATGCTTCAATGCAAAGCGAAAAAATAAACGCTACTAACGAATAGAGCAAAACATAAATAACCTTTTTATTCATTATCCCTGCATGAAAGCCAATTTCGACCAATACCCCATGTAGCTTATTGCAGCAATGCTTATCAATAATCCTAATCCATAGAAAATTGCAATTTTCTTCGCTCGATCTCGTCCGTTTGTTGCGCGCTTCGCTTTTGAATATCCAATAGTGATGAACACTACCGATAAAATCATCATTGCAGGATGCTCAACTAACTTTTTACGCAATTCTGGATTCTTCATAATACCTGTATTAGACATGATATTCATGACCAACAACACCAATCCAACTAAGAGTTGAATATGTGAAAAAATCAATGTAAACAAAACCAATTTACTTGGCTTGCCTGAAACGGTTTCGTTCTTCTCTTTCACCAATGAAACAACAATAGCTAAAAGCGGAAGAAGTAACAATAAATAAGGAAGTAAAATGTGTAAGTGTTTGAAGCCGGTTTGCATAATTATTAATTTTCCTCAAATCTAATCTTCTTTTTGAAAAACTCCACATCTTTGTGCCCAAGAAAAGACTATGAACAAGATTATATATAACGTTACGGTTAGCGTAGACCCCGGAATTCACGAAGAATGGATTGCTTGGATGAAGGACATTCACATACCAGATGTCATGAGTACGGGCAAGTTTCTGCAAAACCGAATATTAAGAGTTCACGGGGAAGAGGAGAACGGTGTCACCTATGCGGTTCAATACACTGCTGCGAATAGAGGTGACTTAGATTCCTATTTCGCTGAACATGCACCGCGCCTTCAAAAAGACCACGTTGACAAATATGGCAACAGCGCTGTAGCTTTTCGAACCATTCTTGAATTGTTACACGAATGTTGAGAGTTGCTGTACTTCTGGAAAAAAGACTATTTTTGCGCCACTAATTACCGAGAGACAATTTATTGAAATGAGTTCTACCCTTCAGCAAGAAAAGCTAGACATGCGTGTTTCGCAAATGGCAGAGAATCTTATTGGTTCTGAAATTATAAAACTAGGCGGAGAAATTCGCGACCGAATTCTTCAAGGAGAAAAAATATACAACTTCACCATTGGTGATTTCAACCCAAAGATTTTCCCAATCCCTGCTGAATTAAAACAATTCATCATTGATTGTTACAACGAAGATTTAACGAACTATCCCGTTGCAAACGGCGTGGTAGAATTGCGCAATGCCGTAGTTCAGATTCTAAAAGAAAAACAAGGTCTCGACTATTCCGCTGAAGAAATATTAATCGCCGGTGGTGCGCGTCCAATCATCTACGCGATCTTCCAAGCTATAGTTGACCCGGGTGACAAAGTAGTTTTCCCAGTTCCCTCTTGGAATAACAATCACTACACCCATCTTTCTCACGCGCATCAAGTGTTCGTTGAAACACTTCCTGAAGACAACTTCATGCCGAATGCAGACTTGTTGAAGGAACACATTCAAGGTGCTTCCTTGCTAGCGCTTTGCTCACCATTGAACCCGACAGGAACGGTCTTTTCGAAAGATCAATTGGAAAGTATTTGCGACATGGTGTTGGAAGAAAACGCCAAGCGTGGGGCAAATGAAAAACCGTTGTATGTGATGTACGATCAGATTTATTCGCTGCTTACTTTCGGAGAAACGCAACACTACGATCCTGTTACCCTTCGTCCGGAAATGAGAAAATATACAGTCTTTGTGGACGGTATTTCGAAGTCGCTTGCCGCTACCGGTGTTCGTGTTGGATGGGGTTTTGGACCAGAGTTTATCATTGATAAAATGAAAAGCATTCTTGGACACGTGGGTGCTTGGGCGCCTCGTCCAGAGCAGATTGCAGCAGGAAGATATTTACAAAACATTTCATTGATCGATAATTACTTGTCTTGGATAAAAGAAGAATTGCAGACGCGTTTGAATGGATTTTATGCTGGATTCGAAAGCTTGCGTGAAAAAGGATTTGCAGTTCGTGCCATTCCTCCAGCAGCTGCTATTTATCTAACGGTTCAATTTAATTTAATTGGAAAGAAAACGGCTGATGGATCCGTGCTCGAAAACACAGGAGACATTACTTCATATATTTTGAATGAGGCGAAAGTGGCAATTGTTCCTTTCCGTGCCTTTGGATCTTCTGAAGATTCCACCTGGTACAGACTTAGCGTTGGAACCGCTTCACGCGATGATGTTTCGCAAGCAATTGCTTCGCTTGATGCAGCGCTTTCGAAGTTGTCGTAATTAAATGTGATGATACCCTTCACCACGAATTATGGAGAAGGCTCTGTACAATTGCTCGACTAAAATTATTCTGACTAAGTCGTGCGGAAAAGTCATGTCTGACAAACGAATCTGTTCGTTTGCTCGTGCATAAACTTCATCTGAAAATCCGTGCGCACCACCAATAACCAACACCCAAGATTTAGTTCCTACCAGTTGTTTCTTTTCGATATGTTTTGAAAAATTAACTGAGGTGAACGCCTTTCCTTTTTCGTCTAACAGACAAAGAAAATCTTCCGTTTTGAGTTGCTTAAGAATAAGCTCTCCTTCCTTGTTCTTTTGAATATCTGGGGTTAGACCTTTCGCAGCGATGTCTTTCAATTCAACATATTCGAACGTGCAGTAATGCGGTAGTCTCTTGATGTAACGCGCAACTCCTTCCTTCACGTAAGGTTCATGCGTATGTCCAATGACCAAGACCTTCACTCTCATTCGCGACGGTCTTCTCTATTTTCTTTTATGTCTTGCTTCTGCAAGGGGTTAGCTGCAAAAGCACGATACTCTTTGCGTTTGAGGAAAACATCAGTTGCCGTGAAAATAGCAGCGCGCAATGAAGACTCGTCTGCATTTCCTGTTCCAGCCAAATCATAGGCTACGCCGTGATCTGGAGAAGTTCTTACTATAGGCAGTCCGGCAGTGAAATTTACCCCGCTATCGAAGGCTAACGCTTTGAACGGAGCCAATCCCTGATCGTGATACATCGCTAAAACAGCGTCGAACTTCAAATAAGCTCCTGAACCAAAAAAACCGTCGGCGCCGAAGGGTCCATATACATGAAATCCTTTTTCCACCTGCTCACGAACCACAGGAAGAATCACATCCTTCTCTTCGGTTCCAATTAATCCGTTATCCCCCGCATGCGGATTAAGTCCAAGCACTGCAATACGGGGAGTTGGAATACCAAAATCGCGCTCAAGACTTTCGCGCATGATTGCCAACTTCTCTGTAATCTTTTCTTTCGTAATGTTGGCACTTACCTCTTTCAACGGAACGTGTCCTGTTACAATTCCAATCTTCAAAGCAGGGCTCACCAAGAACATTAACACCTTATCTGTACCAGCCATTTTCGCTAAATATTCTGTGTGTCCAGGGAAATTAAAATCTGCGTTTTGAACATTGTCTTTATTGAAAGGCGCTGTCACCAGCACATCAATCTTATTCGACGCCAAATCGCTCGCCGCCATTTCCAAACTTCTACGCGCCATCTCACCGCCAAGGGCAGTCGGCTTTCCCCACTCAATATCTCCTTTGAATTCCTTCCAGCAATTCACTAAATTAACTTTCTTCGCAACCGCTTCTTCAGCTGTTGAAGCATTTTGGTAAGTGAATTCTTCCATGCCACCAATGCGCTTCGTTTGCTTAATGATTTCAGCATGCGAATAAATAACCGGGACAATGTGCTCGAGCATTCGGGTGTCGCAAAAAACCTTAATCACGGTTTCAAGCCCAACACCATTCATGTCGCCACAGCTAATTCCAACTTTAACTTTTTCCATTATTCAATGGTTTTCAAACCGAATGTTTGTTCGGTTTAGTTAGCGTAATTCTTTTTTATGAAATCGTACAACAAACGCACTCCAACACCTACTCCACCTTTCGTGCGGTAAGCATCTACCTTATTTTGGTAGGCTGGACCAGCAATGTCAATGTGAATCCATGGATAATCTGTGAAGTGCTCCAAGAACTTTGCAGCAGATATTTGTCCAGCAAATGCGCCACCTAAGTTTTTTAAATCAGCAACATCACTCTTCATCTCTTCACCGTATTCCTTCCACATTGGGAATTGAATGAGTCGCTCCCAAACTTCAAACCCACTGTCCATTAAATTATTCACTACCTTTTGATCGGCAGTAGCCATAACTGCGCTAGCGTAGGTTCCAATTGAACGAACTGCTGCACCTGTTAAGGTTGCAAGATCAATTACCAATTCCGGCTTGTATTTCTTGGCGTAGACCAAGGCGTCTGCTAAGATCAATCTTCCTTCCGCGTCTGTGTTCAATACTTCAACGGTTGTGCCGTCGCTAATTGTTAAAACGTCTTGCGGACAAACAGCATTTCCCCCAGGGCGGTTATCAGTTGCAGGAACCAAAGCCACCACGTGAACAGGAAGATTGTTTGCAGCAATTGCATAGATTGCACCTATTACTGCAGCACCACCAGCCATATCGCATTTCATTTCATCCATTGAGCCAGGAGTGGGCTTCAAGCTTAATCCACCTGTATCGAACACCACACCCTTTCCAACCAAAACAATAGGTTTCTTGTTCTTAGCATTCTTTGGTTTGTACTCCATAATGGTAAACGTCGGCGGATCAATACTGCCTTTGTTCACACCAAGAAGTCCACCCATTTTAAGTGCTTCAATTTGCTTCTTGTTCAAAATTTGAGTTTTGAATCCAGCCACTTTTCCAGCCTTATTCATCTCCTCAGAAAATTGTGTCGCTGTTAAAAACGAAACAGGTTCGTTAATGAGTGTGCGGGCCAATTCTGTTGCTTCAACAATATTGTGAAGTTCTAACCAGTCGGCTTCAGTTATTGAAGCATCAGTAACAAAGATCTTTGAAAGTGTATTTTTCTTGTTTGCTTTTTCCTTGAAATACTTCAAGAATTGATAGTTGCTTAAAGCTGCTCCTTCTGCCAAATACCAAGCGGCTTTCTCAAACGTGCTCTGATTCACAATGTGCAACGATTCAAGATTCGTCTTGTTAACGGCTGCTTGAATTTCAACCCCTGTCTTGCGCATAGACTCTTTAGCATCTGCGTTCCAAGCCCCTTCAATTGCTACATAAAAATGCTTTTCAGTCAGTGAAGGCATTAACACGATGTTGCGATTCACATTGATTTCGCTTTCTAGAAAAGTCAACTGCGCCTTTTCAAGTTTCAACTTCTTAACTTCTTTCTTATTGAAAAGCGTTACGACTACGTCCGCGTTTTTAGGCGCTTTGCTACTGATTTTTGCCATGGTATATTTCTATTAATTCGGAATAAAAAAGAGAGCTTTTTCGGCTCTCTTCATTTTTATAATGTTTGCTTTACTTCTACTTCTTCGAAGGCCTCAACTAAGTCACCTTCTTTGATATCGTTGAATTTATCAATGTTCAATCCGCATTCGTATCCCTTCACCACTTCTTTCACATCGTCTTTGAAACGTTTCAAAGATCCAAGGTGTCCGGTGAACACAACAATACCATCGCGAATGACACGCACTCGGCTGTTGCGACTGACCTTACCTTCCAACATGAAGCAACCAGCAATGGTTCCAACTTTGGTAATCTTGAACACTTCACGAATTTCAGCAGTACCAACGACCTGCTCTTCAATGCGCGCAGACAACATACCCTCCATGGCCTCTTTAATTTCTTCGATAGCCTTGTAGATAATCGAG
>JBIKVX010000229.1:0-3530 GCA_044356625.1 Flavobacteriales bacterium
GTCCTTCGAAATATTCATGGCAAGAAGTGCGGTAAGAACGAGATACATCATCCCGATCATCTTCTGCCGTGGGGTTTCTTTTCCACCAGCCATTTTAGTTCCTCCTAATTTTTAATTACTACAATTATTATGTGGAACTTATGCTTGACGGCCAGAGCCCATTGCATTTAACATATTTGCATAAACCGTATTCAACGATTTCAAGTTATGAGCAAGCTCAGAGATGTTCTCTTTGTACAACTTCGTATCTTCGACAGAATCAGCAAGGTTTTTAACCAATTCGCCCATGTCTCCGTACATTGTGCGAGTTTTTTCAAGCTCGGTAAGTTGTAATTCGTACATACCATTCAAAGCAGCCAAATTTTGAGACATCTTTTGTAAATGAATTCCGGCACTTGCGCCTTGCTCTGAATGTGAAGCCAAACCTGTTAGTTGTTCTGACGCTGCCTCGTAGGTAGCAGCCAATTTCGATACTTTTAAAGATGCATCTTGCAATGAACTCGCATAGTTCGAGCTAGCAGTTGCCGCCTCAGTTGAATCAGCCATTTGGCGTGCGTTAGAACTAAATGTTCTCATACCATCACCAAGGCTAGCTATTAAGTCTCCGTCTATTTTAGCTTCACTCAATAGAGCATCTAATTGTTGAGAAACTCCATTATTCACAGCAGGTGCAGATTTCTTCGATTTTGATCCGTGACCATGCTCACCGTCTTCAGGTGTAGCTAATTCAGGGTATACTAATGACCAATCTGGTTCTTCATGAATTGGTTCAAAGGCCGAGAAAAAGAAGATAACTGCTTCTGTACTCAATCCCACAACGAGTAGCATCGAGGCGAATGGCCAGTGCTGAATCTTAAACATCGCTCCAATAATTACAACTGCCGCTCCAATTCCGTACAGTTTTGCCATAAAATTCTTCCAAGCTTTACTTCCAGGTTTCATCGATTTAAAAATTTAAGTTATTATAAGGTTTAATTGGTTTCTATTGATAATTATTCGGTTCCAGAAGGACTATTCCAATCTTCTTTCGGACCGCTTTTTCCACGACCTAAATAGGTCATTACACATCTAAAGCCTATGTATGACTTCGCTGTATCCTGATATTCATAGGCACGAGTTCCGCATTGAATAAAATAACTGATGTCTTTCCAAGAGCCACCACGTGTCACTTTACGCTTTTGTGTTGTTGCATCACCCACCTCGGCGCGGTAATCATATTCAGGGTTTAAATCATGTACGATTTCATAGGCAGACTCGTCGTAGGCAGTATTGCACCATTCTGCGACGTTTCCTGCCATGTTGTACAATCCCCATCCGTTAGGTGAATATGATCCAATTGGAACAGTATGAACTCCATTATCATCTGGATAATCGCCACGCATAGGCTTGAAGTTGGCTAAAGGACATCCTAAATAATTGCGAACATAAGGACCTCCCCATGGATACTCCTCGTTTGCTAAACCACCGCGAGAAGCATATTCCCATTCAGCTTCAGAAGGTAATCTGAATCTTTGAACAAACGTTTCACCATTTTGCTGCTTCCATTCGTTAAGAATTTGAGTTCTCCAAGCGCAAAATGCCTGACATTGACCCCATGTTACGCCCACTACCGGGTAGTCGTCATAGGCTGGATGCCAGAAATAGGTTTCGGTAAGATGGGTGTTGTTTGAATAGGTGAAATCATGCGCCCAAACTAGTGTGTCCGGATAAACATTTATTTCCTCTTCAATGATAAACTGAGATCTGTTATCATTTACCTTAATATCATGCAATTGGTTCAAGCTGTTTGGCTGATTTAAAGCAGTGGTGCGATTTCCAGCTTTCTTCGCTGCTCCTTGGAAATCAATCCACCAATATCTGTACATTAACTTTTTGGTATCCAATTCCCATCTGTCATAAAATTTGTTAGCCCCTGTGTAATAGAATCCATCTCCATCTGCAGCGACTATTTCGAAAATTTCATCAACAGCCATATCAATCTCAGTCTCCCAATCCAACTTGTACTCTTTGTTGATATAGCGAGACATTTCGCGACCATCTTCACGATCAGGCATTTTGAATCCTTCGATCTCATTCTCTGCAAGCTTATCTCTCATTAGAGAATCACGCACCCAATAAACAAATTGACGGTACTCGTTATTAGAGATTTCATGCTGATCCATATAGAAGGCTGAAACAGTAACTGTTTTAGACTTAACAGTCATTCCTCCTACAAGGTCTCGGTCGTTATTTCCCATTGTAAAGGAACCGAAGTGAATGTAATTCATTCCATAGGGATTCACTTGAACCCATTCCTCGCGAGGGTAAACACCTACTAGTTCTCCAGCCGGTCCAGAATAACATCCTGCAAGCAACGAAGACACTAATGCGAAAAACAAAATTGATTTTTTCATGATTTCCTAAATTAATGAGTTAAACTCTGTTGGGTTAAGTTTAACGTATATATAACTACACAAAGTTTCATTTTATTGTTACAATAATCTAGGGTCGCCCGAAATTCTTCGAATTGGGGTTTTTCCTAGATTAAATTCATATGTTAAAAAGAATTCGTGTGATCCTGCACTGTAGTCCTTAATTGTACTCAATGTAACATCATAAGAATAGCCCATTTTAAATCCATGAGTGTACGTGTATCGTCCCTGTTGAACGGTATTTAAAGTCATTTGCAAACCTGCCATAGGTATAATCGCATCGCCAGGACGGAAAGCAACACCTCCCCAAAGCAAATTGTTCCACAACACGTTAGCATTAACATCGATAGCTGGAGAGGCTTTCATGTCGGTTTTGATTAAGGCGTTGGTACGAATAACCAACCCATTATTCAAATCGTGGTTGTATCCGCCCATTACATAAATGTGTCGCGCGGTTGTGAAACCTAAATCTGCCAAACTGGTTGCAGGTAAGTGGGTTGCACTCACCCCAGCATAAAACTTATCTTTCTGGTAGAACATCAAACCTAGGTTTGCATCGAAGCCACCTTGAGATAAACCCGTTGTTGGGATATTTGGATCGGTCGGGTCAATCGCTATCCAATTCGTGCCTAAAGTCTTTGAAACCATTCCAACTTGAAAGCCCGCTGAAAGAATATTGTTTCCAATTGGCAGATGATAAGCTCCTGATAATCTAACGAATTTGTTTTGCTCCTGTCCTAAAACTTCTGTCATTGCAGAAAGACCTAAACCTACTGTTCTTCCTCCAGCCTTTACGTAGCCGTTGTAATTAAACAAGTATGTTTTGGGGTCACGATTGAAGCCATCCCACTGGTCTCTGTGAAAAGCTTGAATCTGATGCATATTGTCAATACCCGCGGCAGCTGGATTGAATGAAATTCTATCAAACATCCACAATGAAAATTGTGGATCCTGCTGAGCATGCACTGCACCTGCAAGAGAAAACGCTAGGAGAAGAAAATACAGTTTTTTCATCGTTTATTTCTTTCGTTTTACCTCTAAAATTCTCGTTCAGAGAAGTCGGAGAGTTTGCTAAAATAGAAAATCTATTTAAAAAAACAAAAAAAACAATAGAAATTC
>JBIKVX010000230.1:0-3523 GCA_044356625.1 Flavobacteriales bacterium
CTTCCCTCCTCCTTCGTAGATCTTTTTCAATCTACGTTGAAGGTCTGCAATGCGTTGAAGCATTTTATCTTCGTTCATATTGAAGGCTAATTCTTTCGGGTCCATGTGGCAAAGTTAAGTATTGCGTGTTCTATTGTGTTCGTTGAAAATAGTATCCTGAGAAGGTTGTATCGGCCAAGACCTGCTTTAACTCTTGAAGTAAAAGATGTGGTTCTAGCAGTGCCTTGTCAAAGAAGCCGTTGTTCGCGGCATTGCAAATGAATATATTTTTATGTTGAAAGGGAACGGTTTGAATAAATTCCGGATGAAGTTTTGACAGTGAAACGTTGGATGTATTCGGAAAATACACCAACTCGCCATAGGCATCGGCTTCATTCAACGCGAACAACATGCGTTCTTTATCGAAGTTCAAATTCCCTTTTCCCTCTGTAGCACCCACATATTCTGCCCCCGCGTCTTTCAACAAAATTGCCCAATAAGATTGGTTATTCGCCACGGTCCAGTCGCTTCCGTTGTTTGTCGCGAAAAAAACTTTCCTCCTCCTTCCTTGCGAAGCATCTTTCGTAGAATCTTGTGAAACATCTTTCGTAGAATCTAGGTATTCCCTTTCAATTTCTAAAAAAAGCTCTCTCGCTAATACATCTTTCCGAAGGACATACCCAAAAACATAGAGCCATTCCGCCTTTCCCAACGGATGCTCTTCGAGGTATTCAGAAGTTGGAATAATAGAGCAACCAGGTAATTTCGACCGATAGTCTGTTGGTTCGAAGGGAACGCTGAAGAGCACGGTTGGATTCAACATAAGTAAATCTTCCTGATTGACATCTCCGTTTTTTGTCAAATTCTGTGTTCTTCCATTTTGAATTTGTTCTTGCAAATTCGGCAGCTGAATGCGGTCGGCGTATGTAACTCCGCATACGTTTTTCATTCCATCTAAGGCATTTATGAAATAGGAATGGGTGGTACTGAGAAGGGCAATTCTTTCGGGATGAATTTCAGAAAGAGAAACAGAATGTGAAACGGAAGGAGAATCAGAATGAGAAAGAAACTGAATAAGCGTGTCGTTTCCACTTTTCACAACACGAAAACCCTTGGCGTATTTGGGTTGAAAAATAACGGTCACATCGCCCGAAGGGTTTCCTGTTGAACAGGCGTTCAGAAAAGCAGCGCTAATGAAGAGAATGAATAAGAGGCGTTGCACTTTCATGGGGCAAAAGTAAACAAGAAAAAAGCCACTCCTAAGAGTGGCTTTTCATTAGTTCCAAATATAATTTTTGGTAACCGGTTGCAGCTGTTCGTATGCTGAAAGAATAATTTCTTCCGACTCCATGAAAGCCACTAAATCTTGAAGGGTAAAGTCTTGCATAGGCGCGTTTAATTTTTAGGATTAACGCAACCTTATCTTTCGATATTGCCCTCGAGACAATCTTTTTTAGATTACCAGCTTTATGTTGTGCTTTTCAATGTGCTTGCGAAGGTTAATTAACGCGTAGCGCATTCTTCCCAAAGCCGTATTGATACTTATTTCCAAGTGATCTGCAATCTCCTTGAAGCTCATGTCGTAAACAATACGCATCATTACAATTTCACGTTGCTCCGATGGAAGCATGCCTATTAATTGGCGAACTTCTTTGGTTACTTCTTTTTGAATAACCTGCTTCTCTACGTTCTTCGAAGTCTCTTGAACGAAATCAAGTGGATCGTACTTATCGGTAGCGCGTTGAATAGGCATTTTCTTGTTGTTGCGGAAATGGTCTATACACAAGTTGTGTGCAATGCGCATGATCCATGCAGAGAATTTACCTTCTTCGTTGTACTGTCCGTCTTTTAATGCTTGCACAGCTTTTAAGAAGGTGTCTTGGAATAAATCGTTTGCTAATTCGCGATCGCGAACGAACATATAAATCTTTCCGAACACCTTTGACTTGTAGCGAGTCATTAACTCACGAAATGCGGGTTCGTTTCCTTGCATATACAAGGTTACCAATTGGCGATCTGATTCGAGTGATAAGCGCATAACGGCCTCCTTTTTTTAATGGTTCAACTTAATTTAGAACTGAAAAAAAGTAGTGTTATATTCTATAGGCGCTTGATGTGATTTTATTTTTTTGAATGTCTTTCAATTGACATCCTGAAAACGAATATAGTAATTGTTTTTACAAATAGCAAATAATTTTTTACTTTTTTTTCTTTCCTACCAATGAACAATAATCTGATTGAAGAGGTAATACCTTTGACACTTCAACATGAAAGCCGTGAAGAACGAGAGTTACAAGACCCATATCATTATTAAAGGTGCACGCGTGCACAACTTGAAAAATATTTCTGTTTCTATTCCTAGAAATAAACTCGTTGTGCTAACAGGACTGAGTGGTTCGGGAAAAAGTAGTTTGGCGTTTAACACGCTATTCGCGGAAGGACAAAGGCGTTACGTTGAAAGTCTATCTTCTTACGCACGTCAGTTCTTGGGACGATTCGACAAACCCGATGTCGACTCTATTGTAGGGATTAGCCCGGCTGTTGCTATTGAACAAAAAGTAACTGGAAGAAGTTCTCGCTCTACGGTTGGCACTTCAACAGAAATATACGATTACATTAAACTGCTCTATGCACGCATTGGCGTAACCTTCTCTCCTACCACAGGAAAGGCAATAACCAAAAACAACACATCAGATGTAGTGAATGTGATTTTCAAATTGAAAAATGAAACACGCTTTGCTATTGTCTGTCAGCTTAAAATAGAATCTGAAACTTCTTTTCAAATTGGAAAAGAGACCTTGCTTGCGCAAGGTTTTAGTCGGTTGGTTTGCAACAACGAGTTCGTTGAAATACAAGATGCTGAATACTCTTCCAAACACACATACTATTTGCTCATTGACCGCATGTCGAAAGACGATGAGTTAGAAGCTTCTCGTTTGGGAGACAGTGTGGATCTTGCGTTCTCCTTGGGACGCGGGCACTGCGCGCTTTTCTTTCCAGACAAAAAGAAATTCGAAGTTTTCGCGAATCAGCTGGAAGAAGACGGTGTTGTTTTCGAAGAACCCTCGTTGAATTTATTTTCCTTCAACAATCCGATTGGCGCATGTAAATCGTGCGAAGGATTTGGAAGTATCATTGGCATTGATTCGAAGTTGGTTATTCCGAATGAAAATCTTTCCATTTATCAAGATTGTATCGCCTGTTGGAAGGGTGAAAAATTAAGCGGTTGGAAAGACGATTTGATTCGCAATGCGAAGAAGGCCGACATTCCCATTCACACGCCTTACCGCGAGCTAAGCGCACTTCAGAAGAAAACGATTTGGGAAGGTTGCACACATTTTCATGGCATTAAAACCTTCTTCAAATATTTAGAAGCCGAGACTTATAAGATTCAAAATCGTGTATTGCTTTCACGTTATCGCGGAAAAACCGCTTGTCCAGAATGTCAAGGAACACGGCTAAAAAAAGAAGCGAATTACGTGAAGATTGCAAACACATCGGTGTCTGAATTGATGCTACTTCCTTTGCATAAATCTTTGAACTT
>JBIKVX010000232.1:0-3490 GCA_044356625.1 Flavobacteriales bacterium
AACAAGGTTGTGAAAAATCGAATGGATATTCTCACGATTCTAATTTTGAAAAAAAAGAAAGGTCATGAATTTGAAATTGATAGTAGCTTTTAAACTTTTGATAATCGTGGCTTATTTAGCTGCGAGGCATCAAAATAAATTAAGAAATGAGAAGTTTGGTGATATAAAAGTTTCAAAACCGAAAAAAGAAAGGATGAAAAAACTAATTAAATTTATGAAACGAACTTGGCGCTTTTGGACGCCAAATTATGCAGAGCGCAGGGTGCGAAAAGCTATTTTAACACTGCTCGATGGAATGAAGATTCGCTACAACTTAATTCGTCCAAACGACGATATTGAATTTAGAATTTCCAATGATCATGGGGGTTTTTACACGAATTATCTGTCTTTCTATTCAAAGACCGATTTGAGCTTTTACGTTTCCTTTCCGTTAATATTGAATCCAGACGATTACGACAGGATTTGTCATATGTCACAGATGTTCAATGACAGAATGAAAGATGCTACACTGCGAGTGAACATGGAAGGTAAAGAATTAGTTCTTGCAAGCAGTATACCTTTGGATTATTGTGATGTAAATATGCATCTCCTTCAAGATCGCTTGTATGGGCTCGATAGTTATGCAATCGATATTCATTGGGCGTTCAATAAAATGATTGAGACCGGGGAAGATGCGGTGTTTGTCTTTGCGGAGTTAGTAGAGCGCGGAAAAAATGGATGAATTTATTTCAAGTCAGGATTACAATAGCTGTTTTATCATACTTTTACCAATTTATATTATTTGAATAATTATGTTGTTTTAAGAACTTGGTGACTTGAATTATTGCAAATTATCTTGCTTAATGCGAAAGGAAATAATAAAAATTTATAAAAATTAAAGGAAGGGATAATGGAATTGAATAAAGTTTCAAACAAAATTTCTTTTGTTTTTGGATTATTGTTAATATTCCTCTATGTTCCACAATTATTCATGATTGGGCCTCAACTACTTTCAATTGCAGGATTGTGTTTAGGGGTATATAATATTTTTACTCACGGTTTTATTCGCGACACCTCCAATTGGAAAATAAAGCCAATTTATTTTGTACTAGCATCAACTTTGATTATCGTGATAATTATATTTGTCAGAATTCCTAAGCCAACTATTCAAGAAGTCAATCATAAACATGATTTTGAGATTAGACTAATTGATCAGTTGTTAAATGTCAATCAAAAATTTCCAATTTCTATGGGGAATAAGGACTCTGCACTTTCTGTTAGAGCGATTGATGACTATACCTTAGAGTATAGATATAAAATGAATTCAAATGTGAATGGTCTAACGGATAACGAAATTAAGAATTTCAAGGATGAGACAAAAAAAATTCTTTTGGATAAAATAACATCTCAAGGCACATCAAATATAGAAAATTTACATAAGAATAATATAAATTTCACGCATATATATTTAGATTCTAACTTGAATGAAATCGGAACAATAAAAATAATGTCGGCTGATTATTGACTTACGCACAATTGAAAAGTTTATATTTAGGTTCTCGAAATATGAAAGCATTGTTGAATCTATATAGGAGAATGTCTTGATTTTTTTTCACTTCATTATTCAAATTATTTAATATCCCCATCCTTTCCTCAATTCCACCATTTCCCTTATTTTAGCTCAATGAAAAAAATTCTGCTTTTCCTCGCACTTTCTATTTCGACATTGATTGCCTTTTCGCAAGAGGCGAGCAAATCTAAAATCTATCTAAAAAACGGCGACGTCCTCACCGCACGCATTGTGGGGTACAAGCCGCAAGAGTCTTTCACCATTGAGATTTCGATTAACGCGGTGGTTGATATTCCGTTTAACGACATTGAATACATTGTGCTTGATGCTAATAATAAAAACACTTCAAAACCGGCTGAGCTAAAGGCCAACGATATCAATACAATGCCGGTGTCAAAAGAAAAAAAAGCATTTGGAGATTTCTATTTCGAATCGGTGAATGAGGGGGTTGTTGGTCTGGGCGTTGGAAAGGTAGGTGGATTCACTATTGATATTCCTTTGTATGATCCATGGGGTGGAATTTATGGGTACGACAAACAAACGTTTCCGAATACAACATCATTCGGAGGAGTATACACAGCTAATGGCGTCGGATACAAGAATTGGGCGTTCGCAGGAATTGGCATAGGTGCAATGGGTTATTCAGACGATATTGGTTTTTCTGTTCCGTTCATGTTAGATCTTCGCGCTCGCTTAATGCCCACAAAAAAGATAAGTCCGCTTGTAATGGTTTCAACAGGAATCGCTTATCACAAGGGTAGCGTTGGATCTATGGACCTGAACGAAGGAGCAGGAGTGTCTTTAATTTTGAATGACCAGATTAAAATTCACGCGTTGTTAGCTCACAGCTACATGCGTTATTACGGAAGACTTTCAGCTTCTGGTGCCGCTGTTTTAGATGGCGTTTATTACAATTACTTCGGAGTGCGCATGGGCGCGAGCTTCAGATTCTAACGAACCAACTGAAACCATCCGCTGCGTTGGTTCGGAGCTAGAATAGATTCGCCATTGGAGTATTCCGCATTTACGATAAAATAGTAAACTCCTGTTGAAGCCTCGTTTCCGTTAATAGTTCCGTTCCAATTATTATCGGGATCTGTCGATTCAAACACCAACGTTCCCCAACGATTGAAAATCTGAATAGAGTAATTCGTTACAGCAGTCGTACTTCCATCTCCCGAAAATACCAAGTGAAACGTTTCGTTGAAACTGTCGTTGGTTGGACTGAAGATATTTGGGACCAAGAGATTTGCGCATTCCGGAAGATCGAGAGTGTAGGTCCCCGAAGCGTCGCATCCGTTCGGATCAAGCGCAGCAACACTCACAGTTGCATTGGAAAGCAATTCAATACTGAAATCGGTAGAGCCATCGTACCAAAAAATGTTCGAATAAGTTGGGTCAATTCCCAAGATAGTTGGTCCGTCCCAACAGCCCGACTGAGTTTGGTTTTGGATAGTAATAATCGGATTGTTATTTGCGCTGAATAGTTGTGCGATTGAGGTAAAAGCACATCCACCTGGATTGGTACTTGTGACCTCATAAATACCCATTTCCACACCAAGAAACGAGGTAAATCCTGAAGTCAAAGGATTTCCATTTAACGTCCATTCGTTGTTCACAGCCGGACCATCGCTCACAACATTTAGGGTCAGTTGCTGACTTTCTCCAATACATAATACCGTTGAAGCAGGGGAGAGCGATGTTTGAAAATTCTGATAGTCGAGTTGAACCGGCGCACTCGGTGCTATACAAATGTCGTTTGGACAAGTGAGCGAATAAACGCCATCAGCATTGGCTGTAAATGAATCAGATATTTCTCCTGCAAGATCAACCCCATTCATTTGCCATTGGTAAGTGCTGCAAATACTGGTGGTTGAGAAGGTAGTTGGAGCGTTGTCACAAATGACAGCATCTAAATCTGGAGTAACATTTAAGGTGCTT
>JBIKVX010000027.1:0-12105 GCA_044356625.1 Flavobacteriales bacterium
ATGTAGACGAGTTGTTTGGACTTCTTGTTGAATTGGGACAACACCCGAAGGAAAGAACAGACACGGTTACCGTCATGGAAAAGATTGGTCATTTTCTCGACGAAGAAAATCAAGTTCTTTTCAATCAATACAACCAACAAGGTTATTCAAATCAGCAGATTTCAGAGTTAATAGCCAAGAATATAGACATTCAGCGTGTGCTGCAAAGAGCGAGTAAGGATTGGGACGGCGGGTTCGCCATGGTAGGAATGCTAGGTCATGGAGACGCATTTGTGTATCGCGATCCAAATGGAATTCGTCCGGCATTTTATTACGAAGACGAGGAGATTTGTGTTGTTGCAAGTGAGCGCCCGCCTATTCAAAGTGCCTTCAATGTTCCGCTTGATCAGATAAAAGAAATTCCTGCAGGCTGCGCCTATGTCGTGAAGAAAGACGGAAGTTCTTCCATGAAGGAAATAAAGCCATCTTTGGCTTTAACACCCTGCTCGTTTGAACGTATATATTTTTCGAGAGGAAATGACGCCTCCATCTATAAAGAGCGCCAAGACCTTGGAAAGAATATCGTTCCGCGCGTTCTTAAAGAAGTGAATTACGATTTGGAAAACACAGTCTTTTCTTTCATTCCTAACACAGCGGAAACTGCGTTTTACGGAATGATTAAAGCACTGGAAGATCATTTGAATGACGTTAAAATTGAAAAATTAACGTCAGGAACTTGGACAAACGAAGAGATAGAAGAGATAGTTCGCAAGCGCGCTCGCATTGAAAAAATAGCGATTAAAGACGTGAAGATGCGTACTTTTATTACGCAAGATTCTGCACGTGATGAAATGGTTTCGCATGTGTACGACGTGACGCATGGCACCGTAAAACCAGGCGTTGATACACTTGTTGTTATTGACGATTCGATTGTACGCGGAACAACACTGAAGAAATCGATCATTAAAATGCTCGATCGATTGGAGCCTAAAAGAATAATCATTGTTTCCTCAGCCCCGCAAATTCGATATCCCGACTGTTATGGTATTGACATGGCGAAAATGGGCGATTTCATTGCTTTTCAAGCAATCGTTGCTTTGTTGAAGCGCGATGGCAAAGAAGGTATTCTCGATGTTGTTTATTTGAAATGTAAGGAACAGGAAGGTGTTCCGAAAGAGCAAGTAAGGAATTACGTGAAGGAAGTTTACGAAGCTTACTCGCAAGAAGAAATTTCTGAAATGGTTGCCAAGCTGGTTACTCCGGAAGGCACGAAAGCTAAGGTTAGTGTGCTATTCCAAACCATTGAAGGACTTCACAACGCTTGTCCAAACAACCAAGGCGATTGGTATTTTTCAGGAAATTACCCAACCCCTGGCGGAAATAAAGTAGTAAATAAGGCCTTCATTAATTACATGGAAGGACTTTCGGAACGCGCTTATTAATTCTCCAACCCCATTCGGATGTAGGTAAGCAAATCAACAGGCATTTGTTTTATTCGTTCCTTCGATTGTTGGTGACCAATTCGAACGATGACCATGTTTTTTTCCGGAATCATAACAATGTATTGTCCGCGCATTCCACGTGCCGATTTGAATTTCACTCCGTCTACTTCGCCCATCCACCAATGCAATCCGTACCAATCGCATATTGAATTGTTTCCGTCTTGAATGGCCCACGGCTCGAAAGATTGAGCTAAATAAGAAGAGTCGATGACTATTTCTCCATTTACTTTTCCGTGATGTAGAATACATTGTCCGAGCATTCCGAAATCTTTTGCTGTTGCATAGATACCCGTGAAGGGTTTTTCAAATCCGTTTTCTTTATCTAAGTTCCAATATGCAGCGGAAGAAGCGCCTGTTTTAGACCAGATTTTTTCTTCGAAATACTGTGAAATTTTCTTTTGTGTTGCAGATTCGAGGACCATTCCTAGAAGCACAGTGTTTCCGCCCTCGTAAGACCAATAGCTGCCCGGAGTTTGTTCTACCTTATATGGCGCTGTTATTCCTTTTAAATCGCTGCCGTAGTAAGCTTTCGCCATATATCCGAAAGGGCTATTATAACTTTCTCCAAAAGGAATTCCACTGCTCATGTGCAGCAGTTGCTCCAGGGTTACATCTTTGCTACTCCAAGGAATATATTTTGAAATAGGATCTTGAAGTGAAGAGATTGTGCCGTCTTGAATGGCGCAACCAATGAGCAGTGAAACTGCACTTTTCGCCATGGAGAAAGAGTTCCAATGCGTCGTGTCGGACCCAGAATTTCCATACCATTCAGAAACGAGAGAATCGTTCTTGTATACAAGGAAAGCCTCAGATTCGGTAGAGGTTAAAAATTGAACATTTTCTTTTGAAAGGGGCTTCAATTTTACAGGAAACGTTATTGAATTACCGTTATTTATTTTCCGGGTATGGAAAAGCGATTGATCATCGATGTCTGGCTTACTCTTTCCATGGAGATAGGTACAGTATACTCCACGAGGCAAATAACCATTTCCCGTCAAGAAAAGCACCCCAACAAGGAAAGCGAGTACCCCGAAAAAGATAAGAACAATTTTAAGGGCTCTTTTCATAACACTTATTTAAGGACCACCTCTGATTTTCCAATTAAATTTCCACTCTCGTATATTTCTAATCGATACGAACCTTTATCAAGAGAAGATGTAGGTGTGAAATAAATACTTACGTCTGTGTCTTGTCCTTGATAGTCGATTTCACGAGAGGCTCCGAATGTGTCTGTTTGACCAGTAGCCGTGAAACTTCCTCCACCTATTCCATATATGGTATTTCCTTTAGGTCCAATAACTTTGAGGTAAAGCGTTTTTCTGCCGGGTTTAACAATTCTGTTTTCACGAAGCGTGAAAGATGTTTTAATCATATTAGATTTTGCAGCTCGGTCTGTTGTTGCCTCAGCGCCGCTGTTTCTTGCAAACACGCCTGTGGCTGAGAAGCCTCCTGTTGAGAGGACAGAACCCGCCTTAACAATTTCTTTTGCAGAATTGAGATCTGTCTCGAGTGTCTTGCTTCTATTTTCTGCAACCTCAGCTTGTTGCTTGGCTTGTTGTCCCTCAGCGAATAATCGGTCGTTATCTTGCTGAAGCGAATCGATTTGATGAATATATCCCTTCATGATATTACGAAGGGTTTGTGTTTCGGCAAGAAGTTTTTTGATGTCGTAATCTTTGTTTTTAGCCCGTTTTAGCAACGCTTCGATTTGAGTTCGTTGATCTTCAATTTGCGCCATCATTTCTGTGTTATCAGTATTCAGCGTGTCATACATCATTTTCATGCTGGTGAGCGAGTCCTCAGCCAATTTATACAGTTCAATAATTTGCTCGGGTGTTGCGTTACCCGCGTCCATTGCAAGCACATTTAGAGCGCCCATATTATTTTCTAAAGCAACTATACGGTCGCGACTTATTTTAACCCAGTATGCAAGGCTAAGGCAAGTAGCGCTTAAAACGCTAACGATTACAACGGCAACTTTTTTATTCATAAAACAGGTTTTAAGCGAAAATACAATTATTTGTAACGAAGCGTGTTGAAAAGATTCGGATTAATCAATAATGAATGTATATTTGCCATTCATGAGGGTCCTGTGGCCGAGCGGCTAGGCAGAGCTCTGCAAAAGCTCGTACAGCGGTTCGAATCCGCTCGGGACCTCAAAAACAAAGCACCTCTTCGGGGGTGTTTTTTATGCTTTTTCTTTTCGGTTCAGCAACCGAAATATTCGCATTGAAAGTTCGAAGAAAAGAATTTTATTGTTTGCGTTTTGCCCGATGCTGCGATGAGCGGCCTCTAATTCAAACATAATTTCTTCTATGTTCAAGTGATTAATGAAAGGAGAGAATTTTTTTGCAAACGCCCTTTCGCTTGAAGTAAAACGAGAAATGCTTTCAGAAGTATAATTCAATACTAAGTTTTGTCGCATTTGGTCTAAGGCATACAAGATGAAATGCTTTAGATCTTCACGCGTTAACTCATTCATTTTCTCAGACCAAGCATGCAATGCTGGAACGTTTTTAGAATAGCAGTGTCTCATCCAGTTTTGAAACTGCATGGCCAAGAATTCATTGGGATCGTTGTTGTCTCTTAGTCGCAGCGCAATATCCCAACTACCGTCGGAATAGTGAGCAATATCTGGAATTTTTTGCTCGTCGACACCTAGATGCTTTAATCCGAAAGAAATAGATTCCTCGTCTATTTTTGGAACTTGAATGACCTGAACACGAGAGAGAATGGTGTTCAGAATATTTTCAGAAGAATTAGCAACAAAGAAAAACAAGGTATTTGCAGGCGGCTCTTCAACTATTTTCAATAGCTTATTCGCAACGCCTTCTCCAATCATTTCGGCCATCCAAATGATCATAACTTTATACCCCCCCTCGAAAGATTTCAAAGAAAGTTTTCTTACAATATTGGCTGCTTCATGAACCGTAAAAAGGAGATTTTTGTTATCCTTCGATAATTCTTTCATCCACTCTTCAATGCCGAAGTAGGGAGACTGGAGCAAACGGTTTCGCCACTCTGCGCCATAGTCATCGGATATGGTTTCCTTGCTATTTGGTTTGGTGAAATAGGGAAAACTGAAATGAAGATCGGCGAATTGAAAGGAGGTGTTTTTTTTACAAGTTGGGCAAGTGCCGCATGAATCTTCGGCGGTAGCATTCGGACAATTAATAAATTGTGCGTAGGCCAATGCAATGGCTAAATTTCCAGACCCTTCAGGCCCAAGAAACAGTTGCGCATGCGCAATACGATCTTCCGCTTTTGCTTTGCGCAAGCGGTCAATTACGTCTCTCTGCCCAATGATATCTGCGAACCTCATTTCCTTGCGAAGATAGCAGAAGTTTAATCGAAAATTTCGTGAAACATTTCCAACGAATTCAACCGAATGGAGGTGTCGAGATGTTTAGAACAAAAGGCAATAAGCTCTTCGATAAGAGACTTGCGCTGATCGCGATTCAAGGTACTCACGACTTCAGTTTCGATAGGAGTGGAGATAAAAAGTTTTAGGGATTGGTGAAGTAGGGCCTCATTGCTTCGCGTGTTTTCGAAAGAGAGCTCGTAATCGTCGCTAAGGAAACCCATCTCTAAAGCGAATTGGGCAATGAAGTGAATGGGTAGCGTCCCTGTTTTTTCAACATGATCGAGTCGTTGTGTTGTCTTTTTTATAAGCTCGAACACCTCTTCATTTGCGTAATGTTCGGGCAGGCACCGGTAGAGGAATTCTGAAATGAAGAGCGCAACTGTCGTTTTTTCAACTTGAAATGGAATGCTTGAGTATATCTCATTGAGGCTCATATCTTTCGCTATTTCCAGTTTGCCATCTGATTTTTTTCCTGAAAACTGAATGGCATTTAATGGTTGGAAGAATGACATGTTTTCTCCCTTTTTTCCTGTTCGAAATAAAAAAGTTTGAACCCCGTACTCTAACGTGAACACATGCGCCAAACGAAGCGAATCTTTGAATTTTCTGCTAGAAAGTACATATGCGTTTACTCGTTCGGTCATGGTTTTACCAATGAAATAGGGTAATTCAGAAATAAAAATTAAAAAACGTAACCTTTATTTAACATCTGGGGTATAACACTATGAATGCTGTAGAGAACATTCAAAAGTTTTACTCTCCCAACAAAAAACAAAGAGTAGATTTTTTCAAATAGGTAAGGTTTAGTTTTTCATTCTTCTTTCATCTTGTATGAAAAAGGGTGATTCTAAAAAGGGGTCGTTTTGGGAGAGGCGGCCTCTTTTTTATTAACTCTGCAACGAGACATCTACTAAGAATTTTTTCCCAATCGTTTTTCTTCCAAGCAGCACAGGGTAGCGCATTCCGGATCTATTCGTAAATGAAATTTCAGACTGAATTTTCTTCTTGTGAACCGAAATAAGTGTTCGCACACAATACCTCTCTTCCGTTTGCCCAAAGGAGTTTTTAATAATCCGTTTTTCGAATTTTTTAAAAAGAAGAACAATGGGCTTTCCTGCTTCCCATTCAATAATAACTTCCAGCACTTCTTTTCCGTTTATCACTTTTAAAGACCAAGATTCGCAATGCACGGCAGTGCGAAAGGCACCCGTATCTATTTTGGCGCGCACGTTAACCCCACCTAAATCCGGAAGTTGAATAATGGTTTTGCGACCAATGACGTTCATGACTAGCTTAAAAGTCTCTTCACGGTTTCCGAAATTGCTTTTCCATCTGCCTTACCGGTTAAGGCTTTTGAAGCAACACCCATTACTTTTCCAAGATCACTTGGAGAAGTTGCGCCTACTTGAGCAATGAACTGTTTGATTTCGGCTTCAAGTTCTTCTGGTGTTAATTGCGCAGGCAGATAGGCTGCAATGACATTGGCCTGAAGTTGTTCTTCTTCCAAAAGATCTGGGCGGTTTTGCGTTTTGTAAATTTCGATTGATTCTTGACGCTGTTTGAACAGCTTGTTCAGGATAGCCACAGATTTCGTGTCGTCTACCGAGCCATCTCCACCATCTTTGGTCATTTCAAGAAGGAGCTTGCTTTTGATATCCCTAAGCGCCATTAATTTATCCTTCTCTCCAGCTTTCATGGCTGTTTTTAGGTCTTCATTGATTCTTTCTTGTATTGACATATGTTCAAATTTTAGTTCGGCAAATTTACGAATTTCTTCTTTATTAAAAGGTCATTGGTGAAAAGTTTCATTGGTCCTATTTAGAAAAGGAAATATCTTTGACCGAACGAACATTCGGTTATGGCAAAAGAAATTTCAAGAAGAGACAAGGTTGTGAACACAGCCCTAAAACTGATCTCAAACGGGGGCTTTCACGCCTCTCCAATGTCAGAATTAGCAAAGCTTTCAGGCGTTGCGGTAGGGACAATTTACCATCACTTTCCAAGTAAGGAAGACCTCTTTGAGAGTCTTTATGTTGAAACGTGCACAGAGGCGGCCCGCGCGCTGCACGAATCACTTTCAGTTAAAGGGAAGGAAACTCAGCGATTGACACAAGCCTGGATGGCGCTGTATGTTTATTTCTCTTCAGCTCCGCTGCGTTACTTAGCCGTTATACAATATAGGAACTCTCCCTTGTACAGCAAGAACAAGGAAATGGAAGATGCCTTTTCGGCATTAACCGCTTTGTTGAAGGAGGGTCAGAAAACAACGAAATTCAAAAAAATGAATGTTGCTTTTCAATTTGAACATGTTCTTTCGAGTGTTTTTGCTGTTGTGCGTTTGAAGGTGGTAGAGAAGAAGAAAATTTCAGAGAAAGAGGCAAGAGAAATGGCAGATGCTATTATTCAGGCAATCCGCAAATAACCAGTAAGAATCAATTCGAAATCAAGTGGATTACCAATGAATTCACACTAATTTTGCAGCATGTCTTCAAAACAGAGAACATTAAAAGGGCCAATCGAATTCAAAGGAGTTGGCCTTCACACCGGAGAACCGGTAACACTTACCATTTGTCCAGCACCGGAGAATCACGGCTACAAGTTTCAGCGAGTAGATATAGAAGGAGCGCCAATTATTGATGCGGATTGTGATCGTGTAGTTGGAACTCAAAGAGGAACAACTCTTGAGCAAAATGGAGCTCGTGTTTATACCACAGAGCATGTTTTAGCCGCCTTGTACGGAAGCTTTGTAGACAATGCACTACTTCAAGTTACTGGACCGGAAATTCCAATCATGGACGGCAGCTCGTGGCCTTTTGTAGAAGCCATAGAGGCGTGTGGATTTGAAGATCAAAATGCAGAAAGAAAGTACATTGTATTAGACGAAAACATAGCTTTTGAAGATACAGAGAAAGGTGTTGAAATGTTGGCGGTTCCTACGAATGGCGGGGAATACAGAGTAACCGTAATGGTTGATTATAACTCCCCGATACTGGGAACACAGCATGCTCAAATGTATAATTTAGGCCAGTTTTCAAGTGAGATATCAAAGTGTAGAACATTTGTATTTTTAAGAGAATTGGAGCTTTTAGCAAAGAAAGGTCTTATTAAAGGCGGGAGCTTGGATAACGCCATTGTTATGGTTGACAAAGAGTATACAGAGGATCAGATTAGGGACATTTTGAAGGAGTTGGGTCGTGAAGAGATAGATGTGAAGGTTGAAGGAATTGGTGTGTTGAACACGATTAAACTTCAATATGAAAACGAGCCGGCACGTCACAAACTTCTTGATATTATTGGTGATTTAGCTCTAACAGGAAAATTCATTCGCGGCCACGTTTTAGCAGCAAGACCAGGTCACCACGGAAATGTTGCGTTTGCGAAAGTATTGAAGGCCTGGGACAAGAAGCGTCAGTCAACGGTTTCATTCGACTTAACGAAAACTGTTTTCGATATCAATCAGATTAGCAAGATGCTTCCTCACCGGTTTCCATTTTTGTTAGTCGATCGCATTATTGCAATGGATAACGAGAGTATTGTTGGGTTGAAAAACGTAACCATGAACGAACCATTCTTTCAAGGACATTTTCCCGACAATCCGGTAATGCCAGGAGTATTGCAAATTGAAGCGATGGCTCAGGTGGGTGGAATCTTTGCCTTGAGTCAAGTAGAAGACCCTGAATTATACAGCACTTATTTCATGAAGATAGACGGGGTGAAGTTCAAACAGAAAGTTCTACCCGGAGATACTGTTATTTTCCATTTAAAACTAGAGTCTCCTATAAGAAGAGGATTGGTGAATATGCGCGGAGTGGCTTATGTAAACGGAAAAGAAGTTGGTGAAGCCACCATGTTAGCGCAGGTGGTGAAAGACAAAGTACCAGCACAAACAACAGAAAAGGCATGAGCAACTTAGCACAAATTCATCCAGATGCTAAAATTGGTGAGGGCGTTGAAATAGGTCCTTTCACAACTGTTTATGGCGATGTTGTGATTGGAGACGGAACGTGGATTGGCCCGAATGTAACCATCATGGACGGAGCGCGAATAGGGAAGAACTGTCGTATTTTCCCTGGCGCTGTGATCTCTGCCATTCCGCAAGATTTGAAATTTGCAGGTGAAAAAACAACAGTTGAAATAGGAGACAACACGACCATTCGCGAGTGTTGCACGTTGAATCGCGGAACAAAAGACCGCATGACCACAAAGGTTGGAAGCAACTGTTTGCTTATGGCTTACGTGCACTTAGCGCACGATGCTTTTGTAGGAGACAATTGTGTAATTGCGAATTCAGCAAACATTGCGGGACATGTGACTATTGGAAATTGGGTGGTTATTGAAGGTGTGGTTGCTGTTCAACAATTCATTGAAATTGGAGACCATTCGTTTATTGCAGGCGGTTCTTTGGTGCGAAAGAACGTTCCTCCATTTATAAAAGTAGCCCGTGAGCCATTGAGCTATATTGGGGTTAATAGTATAGGCCTTCGTAGGAGAGGTTATTCAGACGAGCAGGTTTCTCGATTGGAAGATATTTACAGAGTTTTATTTGTGCACAACAACACTGTTGTTGCAGGAGTAAAGCAAATCGTTGATTCGTTTCCGGATTCGGATGAAAAACAAATCGTTCTCGCGTTCATTCAACGCTCTGAAAAGGGTGTAGTCCGCGGCGCACAGACCACATAAAGGTGCAAATAGAACTTCAAGATATTGGAAAGAAGTTCGGTGGGAAATACATTTTTCGCCACCTGAATAGAACCTTTCATTCTGGAGATCACATAGGAATTGTAGGTCAAAATGGCTCGGGGAAATCAACACTCGTTCAAATTATTTCAGGCTACTTATCTGCTTCAGAGGGCTTAGTGACCTACGAAGGAATTCCTTCCGACCAAGCCTGGAAACACATCTCCCTGTGCTCACCGGCTATGGGCCTTTATGAAGATTTTACGCTGATAGAACACCTTCAGTTCACGCATGCGTTGAAACCTTTCGAGTCTTCTTATTCAGTGAAAGAAATTCCGGAAATTCTTCAACTAGAAAAACACGCGAACAAGGAGTTAAAGTACTTTTCCAGCGGAATGAAACAACGCGTGAAGTTGGGAACAGCTTTGCTAGCAGATGTTTCTTGCGTATTCTTAGACGAGCCCTGCGCTCACCTGGATAAAGATTCTGAAAAGTGGTTTTCGGAATTTGTAATTTCCAGCAAGAAAAACAAAACGGTTATCGTTGCCTCTAATGCCTCAGCGCCAGAATTAACAGGGTGTTCAGATATTTGGACCCTGAGTTAAACCTTCGGCTTATGTCCGTTTTTTAGTAGATCGTTCACTGTTTTTACTGGATGAAAAACACGAGACGGAATTTCAACAAAGACCGAATTCCAACCCCACATACCTCCGTTCCATAAACCAGGGAGTTCAATCACATTGGTTCGGGTTCCAAGCATAAGCTTTTCGCTAATCAAAGCTGTTGTAGGGTTTCGGTAGTCTTCCAAATTGTATTTGTTTCCGTTGTGGTCTATGAAATGACAAACCAAATCAACGGGATTGAAGTGTGTAGATTTTTCAAACACAGCTAATTGCTCGGCATCGTCTTTATTGATTTGTGCTTTTTCAATGATTTGTTTAGACTCTAAACCGGAATCACTTTTCACCCAAAACGGTCCACCGCCAGGCTCTCCCGTGTTTTCTACCATTCCGCAAACGCGAATGGGTTTATTCAACAGTTCGAAAACAGAAGAGTCTTCACTTGATGATTTGAACCATTTATCGACGAAGGAAATTGCATGCTTTTCGGCGTTTTCAACGTTGTTTTCAAGATTACGAAGGAGGCTGTTTCTTTCTTCTACAAGACCTAAAAGTATTCCCCCCGTTAACTTTTTATATGCCGATACATCTTCATGGTGCGTGGCTTCGGTTATGTTGTCTATGTTTTGAATGAACACACACTCTCCTTTTAGTTCTTGTAGGTTTTTAAGCAAGGCACCGTGACCTGCCGGACGTAAAAACACCTCTCCATTCTCATTGAGGGCGGGCATTTTATTTTTATCGAGTGCGGGAATATGAGTATCGGGGTCTTGCGAACTAAATGAAACGTTTTGAATGGCGTTTGGGTGTTTTTCAAAGAACGTACGAAAGAGATTTTCAATGTTTGCTTTCATTTCAGCCGGAATGGTGAAATGAATTTCATGATTCCCGTTTTGCTGCATGTAGTGGGAACTTTCAATGCAATGCTCTTCAAATGCCGTTCTTTCTTCTTCTCCATAAGAATGAAACGGAACAGAACCTTTAGGAAGGGTTGCGTATCCATTTTTGAAAAGAAAATTCAAAACGCGGGAGTATCTTTCTATGCCCGTTATTTCATCGTAATTCAAGCCGTCGTTTTCAAAATTGAGGAGAATGGAATGGAAAAAAGGGAAGTCACGCAAATGAAGAAAGAAAAATTCAGCTTCGTCGTTCGGATTCAATAAATCAACACCACTCAAATTTGCGAACATGCGAGTAGCGGCGCCTGAAGCAGGCACGAATTTCTCAATGTTTAAATCTTCGTAATTCGTTTCGAACTTTTGTATTGCGTCTAAAAAAAGAGAACCTTCCAATTGAATTATACCATCACCAATACCGCAATGACGAATAAGCTGCGCGGGTTTATTCGACGCCAATAGTTGCATTGCTTGTTCAAGTTTCGTTTTCATATTGAAAAGTAAGAACCAACAAACTTAAATAAAAAGCTTTCTATCTTTGCTAGAATTATGGAGAACAAGACAGTTTTAGTCACGGGAGGCTTGGGTTATATTGGCTCTCACACGGTTGTAGAATTGATTTCAGCGGGGTACACCCCTGTAATTATAGATAATTTATCGAACTCAACGCTGAAACGGTTGAGTAGTTTGGAAGATTTAACCGGGGGGAAAATTTCATTTGAGCAGGTCGATTGTACAGACGAGTCTGAGATGCGCCGTGTTTTTTCAACTTATAAAATTGCTTCAGTCATTCATTTTGCGGCGTTTAAATCTGTTGAAGAATCTCAGAAAATGCCAGAGGCGTATATGCTTAATAACGTGGGTTCAACTAAGGTTTTGTTGCAGTTGATGCAAGAGTTTTCTGTTGAGCGATTCGTGTTTTCTAGTTCATGCACGGTGTATGGCACGCCGGAAATAAATCCGGTTAGCGAAAGCACTCCCCGATTACCGGCGGCTTCCGTTTACGGCCAAACAAAACAAGATTGTGAAGATTTGATTTTTGAAGCGTCTAAGAGCGTTCCTTTTCA
>JBIKVX010000233.1:0-3467 GCA_044356625.1 Flavobacteriales bacterium
CATTGTTTTTCAACGAAGAAAAACTCGCTTTCGAAGTTTGAATAGTTTTGTAAGGATCGGTTTTTACTTGAATGGTTTTTCCATTTAGCATAAATACAACCGTTTGTTTGCTTGGGATATGAAGATTAATGGTGTCGCATTGAATGTCAAAACTGTCTGTGCACTGCACATAGAGATACGTCCACTGTTTTTGAGAAAGTAATTCGAGCCGAACAACTTGTCCGTGCAGATGCAAGGAAGTCAGTAATGTGCAGAAAAATAGAATACTCGTTTTCACAAAGGCTAAACTACATGCAGAAGAATTATCCTTCAGACCTTCCTTCACTATTTTTCAACAACAATGTTGCCGTTAACTCTGATGCTCCGCCATTTCCCAAAGACGCTTTCAATTCAGCGTAAGATTGTAAAACAGATTCGCGTTTGCTTCCACCAACAAGTACTGCACGCAATTCTTCTTCCGCTTGCGAGACATTCCATTCGTCTTGAATGAGCTCACGAACGGCTTCGCGATTCAATAACAAATTCACCAAGGAAATGAATTTGATTTTCACCAAGCGTTTCGCAATGGCGAAGGAAATTGCGTTCGCTTTGTAACAAACCACTTGCGGCGTGCCAAGCAATGCTGTTTCTAACGTGGCTGTTCCGCTCGTTACCAAAGCCGCTTCGCTAGCTTCCACCAAATCGTATGTGACATTGTAAAACAAACTCACTTTGTGCTTGCCTATGATTTCCTTGTATAATTTTTCTGGAAGGGAAGGTGCGCCAGCGATAATAAATTGATGCTCGGGAAATTTGTATTTCATTTCCAACATGACGTTCAACATGCGCGTGACTTCTTGCTTGCGGCTTCCAGGAAGCAAAGCAATAATTGGACGGTTATCTAAGAAATATCTTTTTCGAAAATCTTCCGAAGAAACGCTCTTGCGTTTGTTCATTTCATCTAACAAAGGATGTCCAACAAATTGAACGTCCATTCCCTTCCTCGCATAAAAATCTTTTTCGAAAGGAAGAACGGCGTATAGTTCGGTAACGTCGCGTTTAATTTTAGTAACGCGATTTTCTTTCCAAGCCCAAATCTGCGGAGCAATGTAGTAATAAACCGGAATGCCCTGCTGCTTAGCCCATGCAGCAATGCGTAAGTTGAAACCAGGGTAATCAATTAAGATGAGTGCATCTGGATGCTCGCCTAAAATTTCGTCTTTGCAGCGTTGTATGTTTTTGAAAATGGTGCGAATATTTTTCAGCACTTCCCAAAAACCCATGAATGCTAAATCTTTGAAGTGAGTTGAAATTTTCACACCTTCGCGTTGCATTAAATCCCCGCCCCAACCCACGAGTTCAAGATTAGGATCTTGCTTCAACAAAGCCATAGCTAAATTGCTTGCATGCAAATCGCCTGATGCTTCTCCGGCAATGAAAAAGAATTTCTTTTCGCGGTGCATTAATACAAATAAATAGCAACGGGAACGCTTACAATAACCACTGCCAAAAGCCCTTTGCAGAAGTTGTAGTATTCCTGACGAATCATGATGAAGAACAAAATGACATCAAATAGAATACTTACCGTTACTAGTTTGTCATGGAAAATTTCGGTTCCTTGAACCAAGGTTTCAAAGAACCTTCCGAAGGTTTGTCCGTTAATCTGTGCAATTAAAAATCCAAATACCATGAATCCAACAGCGGCTCCAAGAATCCCTGCAACAACGCCATAAGCAAAAGTGTCTATCTTTCCTTTTTTTACTGTGGCCATTGTTGTAGGTGTTTAAGGGTGTGATAAGCAGTTAAGTCATACTGAACAGGCACTGCAGAGACATACATGTTCGCTAATGCATATTCATCGGTGTCCTCTCCTTTGTCGTGATTGTGGAAAGTTCCAGTTAACCAATAGTAATCTTTTCCACTCGGATCTTTTCTTTGCTCGAACCAGTCGTCATAGAAGGCTTCGGCCTGACGACCGAAACGAATGCCCTTAATATCTTCAATATTTCCTTTCGGAATGTTAACATTCAAACAGAAATTTTCAGGAAGGTGTTCGTCGTTCAAAACATTGCGAACGATTATTTCAGCGTAATGCATAGATGCGGTGAAGTCCGCGTCTTCTGCATAGTCTTGAAGAGAGAATCCAAGAGAAGTAATTCCTTCCATGGCTCCTTCAAGTGCTGCCGACATGGTTCCGCTGTATAGAACGTTGGTGGCAGAGTTGTTTCCGTGATTCACACCACTTAAAATTAGATCGGGCTTTTTCTTAATGATTTGCGAAATACCGAACTTCACGCAATCGGCCGGAGTGCCCGTGCACGAATAGGCCTGAACCCCTTCACCAAAGATGTTTTGTTCTTGCGCGCGAATGATACCATTAATGGTAACCGCGTGCCCCATTCCGCTTTGCGCTTTGTCTGGAGCAACCACTACTACTTGTCCGAATTTCTTCGCCACTTCCACCAACGAACGAATACCTTTTGCGGTAATGCCGTCATCATTTACAACTAAAATCGTACGTTCAGAATTCATACTGCAAACATAAGCTCGAAAAGTAGCATCACTTGCCTCAGGTTCATGAATATTTCTTCATCTTTGCCCAAGATTTATAAACATATGAATGCATTCGTAGTTGGTGGTGTTCGCACCGCAATTGGAAGTTTTGGAGGAACGCTTGGCCCGGTTAGAGCCGATGATTTAGCAGCAGTTGCTTTGTTTGAACTCATGAAAAAATTCCCCAACCTGGATCCCGCTGTTATTTCAGATGTGTTAATGGGTTGCGCCAATCAGGCCGGAGAAGACAATCGCAACGTAGCCCGTATGGCAGTGTTGTTGGCTGGACTTCCACATACCGTTCCCGCTGAAACCTTGAATCGCTTGTGTGCTTCGGGAATGAGCGCAGTTGCTACTGCTGCTCGCGCAGCGCACGCGAATGAAGGCGATGTGTTTATTGCTGGTGGAGTAGAGCACATGACCCGCGGACCGTGGGTGATTTCAAAAACCAGTTCGGCTTTCGGAAGAGATGCGCAGATGTTCGATTCTTCCTTCGGATGGCGTTTTGCGAATCCGAAAATGAAAGAGATGTACGGTGTTGACGCTATGGGTGAAACGGCAGAGAACTTAGCAGAGATGTTCAATATTTCTCGTGACGATCAAGACGCTTTCGCTTTGTGGTCGCAACAGAAAGCAGCAGCTTCCATTGATTTATTGAAGGAAGAAATTGTGAACGTTTCCATTCCAACTAAAAAAGGAGATCCAATTATTTTCAATACAGATGAATTTGCGAAAGCAGGAACAACCATAGAAGGTCTTGCAAAATTGCGCGCTTCATTTAGAAATGGCGGAACTGTTACAGCGGGTAACGCTTCTGGATTGAATGATGGAGCAGCAGCCTTGTTAATGGCCAGTGAGAACGGATTGAATGCACATGGATTAACGCCTTTGACTCGCGTGGTTTCTTCCGCGGTAAGCGGAGTAGAGCCTCGCAT
>JBIKVX010000234.1:0-3463 GCA_044356625.1 Flavobacteriales bacterium
GGAGAGTTTTGGGACCATCATGACATTGGAACGTATAGCTGCGCTGCTTGCGGACAAGAGCTGTTTCAATCGGACTCTAAATTCGACAGCGGGTGTGGTTGGCCGAGTTACTTCAAGGCCATAAATGAATTGGTTATTTCGGAAGACAAAGACACTTCCTACGGCATGGTAAGAACTGAGGTCATGTGCAGTAAATGCGGCGGACATTTGGGACATGTTTTTCCAGATGGCCCACCTCCTACTGGATTGCGTTATTGCATTAACTCGGGATCGCTGATCTTCAAGCCGAATAACCCTTAACCGCGCTATCTACGCTACGAAGCAAGGTTTGAGCGTCGCGAGTGTTCAACTGTTTTCCGAATCGGATTTTAGCCCTGTTGTGGACAAATCCGAGGCGTTCTCCGCCCATGATCCAAAAGCTATCGTCGAGAAAATAAAAGAACGAATTCTCGTCCTGCTTAACCAAACCCAATTGTGAGATTTTTTCAAGATCAAATTTCTCTTTTTTACCACGTGTTCCGAATGCGTTTTGCAACGTCAATTCTCCTTTTTTAAACACTAAAATTTCCTTGCCTGTTTTTCTCCACATGAGGACTTTCAACGTGCGATAAAAGAAGAAAGACCACAAAGCGGAAGAGATTAAAAAGAAGATTTGTTCACCTCCGCTTGGAGTTGTGAATAACGAATAAATAAACACTCCCCCGCAGAACGTCCAAGCCATCAACCAAGCGTAAAGCAGTGCTTCCTGCCAACGCTCAACGCTCTGTGAAATCGTGATTGTCAATTGTTCTTTTTCACGCATGACTTGAATGCGTTTTCCAATAAATTGCGGGGCTGTCTTGTTCATGAATTCAACACTTTGTCATATAACTTTTCATACAACGGAAGAACTGCTTCGAGAGAAAATGCATTCGCTCTTTCTCTTGCCTGATCTTTGAATTTCAATAATCGTTCTTCCTTTTCGATCAGATACAATACCTGCCTCGCCATTTCATCGACATCTCCCACGTTGCTCATGAGTCCCGACACACCGTGTCTATTCAATTCAGGCAAACCTCCTGCATTGCTCGATACAACTGGAACTCCGCTTGCCATAGCTTCAAGTGCAGCCAAACCAAAACTTTCAGATTCAGAAGGAAGAAGCATCACATCAGCAGCTGATAAAAGCTCCATCGGGTTCTTTACATTTCCAACAAAAACAACATCGTTCAACTGATTATCACGTGCAAATTGTTCTGCTTTTGAACGATCGGGACCGTCACCAACCATGATTAAAATGGAAGGCTTCAATTCATTTACTCGCTTATATATTTCCATGACATCCATTACGCGTTTCACTGGACGGAAATTCGAAATGTGAATGAGCATGGGTGTTCCATTGGGGGCATATTCTTCTCGAATTTCCTTAACAACATCTTCGTTAATGGGAGTTGGATTTAAGAAGTTTGGAATGACTTCAATGTCTATATTAATTCCAAAAAGTTTGTAGGTATCTGCTCTTAAACTTTGCGAAACGGCAGTTACCGCATCGCTTTCATTGATTGCAAAAGAGATTACCGGCTCAAACGAAGCGTCTCTTCCTAAAAGGGTAATGTCTGTTCCGTGGAGGGTGGTTATTACCGGTAGATTTATCCCCTCTCTTTTCAATATTTGTTTCGCCATATAGGCGGCACTTGCATGAGGAATGGCATAGTGAACATGGAGCAAATCAAGACCTTCGTGCTTCGCAACATCTACCATTTTACTGGCTAAAACGAGCTCGTAAGGGGGGTATAAAAACAAGGGATAGTCGCTTACGTTTACTTCGTGGTAGCGCACATTCTTTCGCAGAGAACCTAAGCGAACCGGCTGCGAATAAGTGATGAAATGAATTTCATGTCCTTTATCGGCAAGTGCCTTCCCCAACTCAGTTGCCACCACACCGCTACCCCCGAAGGTTGGGTAGCACACAATACCTATTTTCAACTTTTTTTCCATAGTACATCGGAGCGAAACTCCAGTGCAAAAGTACTACGGTTTAACAGGAAACAACTTGTAAATTTCTTCATGAATTCTTGAGCGAATGCGCAAATCATTGATCTTCCAATTTTCTGAACTCGGACAGTTTCGATTGCTTAGGAAAATGAAGACTGTTCCGTTCGCTGGATCTGCCCAACAGAGCGTTCCTGTAAAACCTGAATGTCCAAAACTTTCATCGCTCGCAGATGGTCCTGTTGCACCGCTCCAATTGGTAAATCCTGGTTTATCGAAACCGAGGCCTCTTCTGTTGTCTTTGAAATGACGTGCGGTAAACAAATCCATTGTTTCATGGTGAAAGAATTCGTTCGTGCCGAAGCGTCCGTCATTCAAACACATTTGCATCAATGCTGCGCAATCGTTCGCATTACCGAACAAACCTGCGTGACCGCCTATACCCCCCATTAATGCAGCTCCTTGATCGTGCACATACCCACGAACAGCTTGGCGTCTCCACTTCGTGTCAGTTTCCGTTTCAGCAATCATATTTACGGGCCAATTCTTTGTTGGGTTATACCCCATCGAACGCAGTCCCATGGGCTTGTAGAACGATTCTGAAACATAGAAATCAAGTGGCATTCCTGTGATTTTCTCAATCATTTTTTTGTAGTAGTAATTACCTAAATCACTGTACAAATAGCCTTGATCTGGATTCAATTTAACTTCTAAAATTTCCTTGTAAATCGAATCCGACATTTCCTTGGTGGTCCACATATCTGCACAAACCGGATTGCAGCATTTGTCCGTGTGTTCCTTCGACAAACAATTCCCATCCCACTCTCCGCCATTCACTGTTAAGTTGGTGAAGTCTTTCCAAGCGGGGAGTCCTGCTGTATGGGACAACATACGCTTCAGTTGCATTTTCGCATGCGGATGGCCTTCTGGAAAATCGATATATTCACCAATTGTTTTTTCAACATCTATTTTCCCTTCATCTACTAATTTCATTAATGCCAAGGTTGTCGAAAGCATCTTGGTAACCGAAGCGAGGTCGTAGATTGAGTTCTCAGACACTTTCTGCGTCTTAGCCTTGTCTAGGTAACCAAAACTCTTGTTGTACAAAATAACGCCGTCTTTCGCAACCAAAACACGACAACCCAGGTAAGCGCCTTGGTCCAATCCTTCCTTCACGATGTTATCTACCTTAGAGAATAGATTCAATTCAGTCCCCTCAACTTCAGTAGGTGCAGTCGCCATCATGTCTTCCACATAAACACTGCTATTGCCATTGGTTTGGGCACTATTCGAAAGGAAGTTGAACCACCCTGTTTGCGAAGGTTTCAAATAGCGCATTCTTCCTGCTGTTTGGAAAACTTTTCCTTGTCCTTCCTTGAATCTATTTCCAACCGAAACCGGTAATTTTCCTTGAAAGGGAATAATACCGCAAATCGCATCGGCAGTTACCTGTTGCGTCAAATCATCTGGCTGATAAACTACTACGAAATCG
>JBIKVX010000028.1:0-12073 GCA_044356625.1 Flavobacteriales bacterium
GTCAAGTGTAGCCCCTGTCCCTGTTGGATCGTAAGAGATGACCACGTGGTGAACAATGCTAGCATTTCCAGGAATAACTTCAATGCCATCAATCCACCCGTCTTGAGCCAATCCACTTGGTATAACGAAAGTTCTGTAGTAGTCGCTGTTTGTTGCAGGGCTCGTGTAATCTGGCGTTTGATACGATTGATCTACAGAGGGAAGTTGCGTGTTGTTGTTGTAAACTGGCGCAGCGGGTGCAAGTGCTAAGTCTCCTGTTGCAGCCCCCCCAACAATCCAATCTTCAATGGCTTGCTTTTCAGCTTGAGTCAAAACGTTTTCTCCAACGAAGTGACGGTAGTTCGGATCGGCAGGCCAAGGCGGCATTTGCCCAGAAGTTATCGCTCCTAAAATACTTGCTTGACTGTTGTATGCATCGTCGTAAGTCATGAAAGACGACGGTCCAATTCCTCCTTCGTGGTGGCAAGTAGTGCAGTGGTCAAACAGAATAGGCGCTACGTTTTCGCTCCAAGTTACTTGCGCGAAAGAGTTGTGAGCCGCCAAAAGAATTGCGAAAAGAAATACAAGTTTTTTCACGAGGTGTGATTTTAGTTGGAATAAAGCTAATCAAATTTTAATTAGGAGAAGTATAAACACAGAAGGTTTATTGCGATTGAAATGTTTATTTCTTCAGCGTAGAAATGTCTTTCCAACTGAAATAATAATCATCTTGCAGTTCGTGAAACCCCTGTTGGAAATACAAAATCTTAGCGTGGCCTTCAACAACAAAATTGTTGTGAACGCCTTATCCTATGCGCTTTTCCCAGGAAAGATAACTGCAGTTGTGGGGGAATCGGGAAGTGGAAAATCAGTCACCGCTATGTCGTTGCTCGGTTTGCTTCCAACAAAAAATTTAACTTTTCCTTCCGGAGAGATTTTTCTTTCGAGTGAATTAATAGGGAAGGAAGATCGAACCGTGAGACCCACAGATGAGGCCTTGGCTTCCTTGCGCGGAAAAAAGATTGCGGTGATTTTCCAAGAACCCATGACGGCGCTCAATCCAGCAATGACGTGTCAGCAGCAAATGGAGGAATGCCTTCAATATGAAAATAGAGAAGTACGAAAAGCCAAAGTATTATCGTTGTTGGAAGAGGTGGAAATGCCAGATCCAACGCGCGCTTTGAAGAAATATCCGCATGAGTTTTCGGGCGGACAGCGTCAACGCATTATGATTGCCATGGCGCTGGCTTCCGAGCCGCAATTGCTCATTGCAGACGAACCGACCACAGCCCTAGACCCTTCCGTGCAAGCGTCTATTTTAGCGCTCATCAAGAAATTGAAAAACAACCGCAACATGTCGGTGCTTTTCATTTCACACGATTTGCATGTGGTGAAAGAAATTGCAGATTTCATAGTGGTTATGAAGTCTGGAAGTGCCGTTGAACAAGGCAATACAGAGGAAGTCTTGAATCATCCTCAGCACGATTACACCAATGGTCTACTCGCTTGTCGACCTACGAAAACCTCGAAGGGAAAGAGTTTGATTACGTTGGGAAACGATCGCGCTGAAAAGCAGTATTCGTTTTCCACCAATGAAAATATTTTATTGCATGTTGAAGGGTTAACGAAGGTTTATCCGGGTCAAACGATACCTGCGGTGAACACGGTTTCCTTCGAGATTAAACAGGGTGAAACCCTTGGTTTAATTGGTGAAAGCGGATGTGGAAAGACCTCGTTGAGTCGCATGCTAATGGGATTGCTGACGCCTTCAAGCGGAAAGGTTTGGTTTGAAGCGGAGCAACTTATTGGCGAAGGGAATTCATTTCCAATTAAATTTCGAAGAGACATTCAAATGGTTTTTCAAGACCCATTCGCGTCGTTAAATCCGAAATTGAAAATTGAAGACATGCTCCTCGAACCCTTGCACATTCATAAAATTGGAAGTACAAACACTGAACGAAAAAAACGCGTTGAATATTTATTGAATGCCGTTGGAATGCCCGCGGATAGCGCTCAGCGGTATGCGCACAACTTCTCGGGCGGACAGCGTCAGCGTATTGTTATTGCTCGCGCCTTGGCCACCAATCCGAAATTAATTATCTGCGATGAAGCCGTTGCAGCGCTCGATGTTTCTGTTCAAGCGCAAGTGTTGAATTTGTTGAACGACCTGAAGGAAGAGTTTGGTTTAACTTATTTATTCATTTCGCATGACATGCCAGTTGTGTATCACATGAGCAATCGGGTTATGGTAATGCGGAAGGGCGAAGTTGTTGAACAGGGCAGCGCCGAAGAAGTCTTTCTTCATCCAACACATGAATACACACAGCGATTGATGCGCATTGCCAATCCTGCGTGACGAACATCACCTCAACGGGTTATTGAACCTCTTATCTTTGCACCATGGAATTAACAATGGCCCTAGGATTTTTCGGAGCACTGCTCATGGGATTTGTGTTAGGTGTGCTTGGTGGTGGTGGTGCCATACTTACCATTCCTATTTTGGTTTATTTGTTCGGATTCGATTTAAGGTCTGCAGTTGTTTCATCATATGCTATTTTATTCTTTAGTTCAATCGTTGGTGGAATTCAAAGTCGAAAAGAAATTGAATGGCGGCTAGCCCTCATTTTTGCTGGGGTTTCAATGTCGTTCATTGCCTTAACGAAATGGTTTCTTTTGCCCGTTCTACCGCACTCATTGTTATTTTTCGGAATAGAAATAAAAATGCAAAGCCTGCTGCTGCTATTGTTTGTGAGCATTATGTTTATCGTGGCTTACAAACTTTTGAATCCGAAAAAAGCAAAAGGAAAGGGACTTGTTGCCTTAACTATAAATGCCGCCATTGTTGGGGTGCTCGGGTCACTGATTGGCGTGGGCGGAGGATTCCTCATTGTTCCTGCTATTTACGCTTATCGCAACACAACGATGTCTGCAGCTATTGCTTCAACCTTTGTAGTTATTACACTGAACTCGGCCTCAGGATTAGCGGTGTCTTACACAGAATTAAACACCTTGAATTTTTCCATTCTCCTTCCCTTTTTAGGTCTTGCAGTTGCAGGAGTTGTGGTTGGAACCTTACTCTCTAAAAAATGGTCAGACGCGATTTTACGAAAGTCCTTCGTTGTACTTTTGCTGGCCTTAGGAACGTATATGTTAACGAAAGAAATTATTGAGATACTATGAAAATTGAACAGATTTATACCGGGTGTTTAGCCCAAGGCGCATACTACATTGAAAGCAATGGAGAGGCCGTTATTATTGATCCGCTGCGCGATACGAAAGCCTACACAGATAGAGCGAACGCTTCAGGCGCGAAGATCAAATACATTTTGGAAACGCATTTTCATGCCGACTTTGTAAGCGGACATTTAGACCTTCAGGTATACACCGGAGCAACCATTGTTTTCGGGCCGAACGCGAAGACCGAATTCATTTCGCACATGGCAACTGATGGAGAAATTCTTCAAGTTGGAAGTTGCACGATTGAAGTGTTGCACACACCTGGACACACAATGGAAAGCACGTGTTATTTGCTTCGTGATGAAAACGGAAAGCAAGTGGCGGTGTTCACTGGAGATACGCTTTTCATTGGAGATGTTGGAAGACCAGATTTGGCGCAGAAGTCCGGGGAATTGACGAAAGAAGATTTAGCGGGATATTTATACGACAGCTTGAGAAACAAATTAATGCCGTTGGAAAACGACATTACGGTTTATCCTGCACACGGCGCTGGATCCGCTTGTGGTAAGAACATGAGCAAAGAAACCTTCGACACATTGGGTCATCAGAAGGAAGTGAATTACGCGTTGCAAGACATGACGAAGGAAGCATTTATTCAGGAAGTTACAGCGGGTCTTTTACCACCTCCGTTCTACTTCCCTGAGAATGTGGCTATGAATAAGAAAGGAGTTTCTTCGTTGGAAGGTGTTGTTCAACAATCATTGAAACCGTTGTCTGTAGAAGCGTTCACGGTATTGATGGAAGATGAAAGTGTTCTGTTGCTGGACGTTCGCGGTCCGCAAGTATTTTGCAAAGGGTTCATTCCAGGTTCTGTGAACATTGGATTGAAGGGTGATTTTGCTCCTTGGGTTGGAACGTTAATTACAGACATGAAGCAACGCATTGCCTTGGTCACAGAACCGGGTCAGGAAGAAGAAGCGATTACGCGTTTGGCGCGAGTAGGTTACGACGGTGTTGTAGGATATTTGGAAGGCGGATTCGAGTCGTGGGATAATTCAGAAAATGAGATTGATCAGATTGAAAGCATTTCAGCTGATGTATTTGCGGAGTTGGCCTCTGAAAAAAAGGTAAACACCATCGACGTTCGCAAACCAACTGAATTTGAGGCAGAGCACCTAGAAGCTGTTACCAGCGCGCCTCTTCACGAATTGAATCAGCACATGAGTGCCTTCAAAACGGGAGAGAACAATTACATTCATTGTGCAGGTGGTTACCGCAGCATGATTGCGGCGAGCATTTTGAAAAGCCGCGGAATACACAATGTCATTGACATTGCGGGCGGTTACAACGCAATTTCCAAAACGGCCTTACCGAAAACCAATTTCGTTTGTCCGAGTACGCTTTAACCTCAGGTTTGTCGTATATTTGTGCAACTAAAAAATTAAGGTTATGAGATTAGGTACTCCAGAAATTATATTAATTCTAGCAGTAATTCTTCTTCTTTTTGGAGGTAAGAAAATTCCAGAATTGATGCGCGGTCTAGGAAAAGGAATGAAGGAATTCAAAGACGCCAGCAAAGGTGAAGGTTCTTCTGCGGACTCTTCTTCAGAGTCTGAAAAGATCGAGAATAAATAACATCCAGTTCCAATGGTGTTTCATTCGTTGAAGGAAGTTCAATCTGAGCTTTCCTCAAAATCCGTTTCGTTAAAAAACGTTGTTTCTCAGTACCTTCAGAACATTGAAGCGCGCATGAATTTGAATGCGTTCTTGGAAGTTTGGGGAGATGAGGCGTTCGCGCAAGCTGAGCTAATTCAACAAAAAATAGACAATGGAACCGCAGGTAAACTTGCGGGAATGGTCATTGCCATTAAAGATAACATCTGTTACAAAAATCATAAAGTTTCGGCATCTTCTAAAATCCTCGAAGGATTTGAGTCGTTGTACAGCGCAACTGTTGTAGAGCGCATTCTTGCAGAAGATGCAATTATAATTGGAAGATTGAATTGCGACGAGTTCGCGATGGGATCTTCCAACGAAACGTCTTTTTACGGTCCGGTAAAAAATCCGTTGAATGAAAACTGTGTACCCGGAGGATCTTCGGGAGGCGCGTCTGCAGCAGTAGCGGCAGATTTTTGTTTAGCGGCACTGGGCAGCGACACGGGAGGATCTATTCGTCAACCCGCCTCATTCACAGGTATTGTGGGTATGAAACCCACGTACGGAGCGGTTTCTAGATACGGGCTTATCGCTTATGCCTCGAGTTTCGATCAAATTGGTCCTATGACGAAATGTGTTGAAGACGCAGAATTATTATTGAAAATTATTGGAGGTCCAGATGCATACGACAGCACCACCTTACTGGAAGTCCTTCCGGAAGCGTCAGTTCGCGCAAGCAAACCTAAAATAGCTTATTTGAAAGAAGCGGTGGAAAGCGAAGCGGTTCATCCGGAAATTCGCGAACGCATCAATTCAATCTTAGATAAATTGAAGTCGGAAGGTTACACGGTTGAACCGATATCTTTTCCGTATTTAGATTACATGGTTCCCGCTTATTATGTGTTAACCACAGCCGAGGCCTCTTCCAACTTAGCTCGCTTCGATGGAATTAACTACGGCTATAGAAGCAAAGACGCAAAGGGGATCGATGATACATATAGAAAAAGCAGAACTGAGGGATTTGGTCGTGAAGTGAAGCGAAGAATTTTGTTGGGATCGTTCGTTTTAAGTTCAGGATATATAGACGCCTATTACGGCACGGGACAGCGCGTGCGTCGTGTTTTGCAGGACAAGACGAAAGCTATCTTCGATCAATACGACTTCTTACTTTCTCCAACCTGCACAGATGTGGCATTTGAATTTGGCGCGAAGTCGAAGGATCCGATTTCTATGTACATGCAGGACATCTTCACCGTGCACGCGAACTTAACTGGGAATCCTGCCATTTCAATTCCATGCGGAAAAGAGTCATCAACGGGCCTTCCATTTGGCCTTCAGGTTACCGCGCGGCACAAGGAAGACAACGATTTGTTTGCGTTTTCAAAAACGCTAGAGGCCTTGGTTTCTTAGGCGTTACGATTTTTTCCCTACTGCAATGTTCACAATTGTATTAGGCCAACATTGGAAATAAATCAATTTTTTCGGAAATTGTATCCGAAATGGTAGGGCAATATATTCCTTTAAACGGAGTTGCCCTATAACTAAAGGGAAATCATGATGAAAAAATTAGTTACAGTATTACTGGGCGTTCTTATGTTTTGCAACGCAAAAGCGGAGGCATTTCCGAAAGACACCCTTCAAGATAGACAAGTTGCGTCATTGAAGAAAGAGGAAATCGACGAAATCGACCGAATGTTGGTTGCAAGTTATTTGAATCACTTTTGTTTTTCTGCTGATCCGGATATTCAGAACGCCTTCAGTTATCCAGCAGACCACGTTCCATCTTTTCCGGAAGAACTTACCCGTGAGCGCCTGAAGTTGTTGGACAGAGAAAGTCCATTTGATTTGGTGTACAACGACAACGTGCGTGATTTTATAGCGCTTTATTCACAAAGACGCAGAGACGTTACTGCGAAAGTGTTAGGTCTATCGCAACTTTACTTTCCGCTTATTGAAGATGCTTTAGTAAAATATAACATACCACTAGAGTTGAAATATTTGGCTATTGTAGAGTCAGCGTTGAACCCGACCGCAATTTCAAGAGCCGGCGCAGCAGGATTGTGGCAATTTATGCCCGGGACAGGAAAAATGTATGGCCTCGAGATTACAAGTTATCAAGATGAACGTTTTGATCCGATAAAGGAAACCGAGGCGGCTTGCAAATACCTTCGTTTTTTATACAACACTTTTGGGGATTGGAATCTCGCTTTAGCCGCTTACAACAGTGGTCCGGGCAATGTGAATAAGGCTATTCGCAGGGCTGGCGGAAAGAAAGATTTTTGGGCCATTAAGCAATTCCTTCCAAAAGAAACTCAAGGGTATGTTCCGGCCTTTATTGCTGTGAATTATATTATGAGCTACTCAACTGAGCACAATATTTTCCCAAAGAAAGCATCTGTGTCTTATTTCGAAACTGATACCATTCATGTAACAGGTCGTGTAGATTTCAATGTAGTATCAAAGAGTTTGAATTTGCCAATTGAAGAAATTACTTATTTGAACGGAACCTATAAGCTCAAGGAAATTCCCGACAATGGAAAGAAGCATTATTTGATGTTGCCTGTAGAGAAAATCGGTGATTTTTTAGCACATGAAAAGGACATCTATGCAGCGAGCGAAATTCGCAAGCCTGAACCTGAACCGGTTCCCGTTCCTGGAGATACAGCCGATGTAAAGCCAGCGGTTGAACAAACAACCAAAGTCGTTTGGGAAGATCAATGGAAGACACACAAGGTAAAGAAAGGAGAAACACTCAAAGGAGTCTCGACTAAGTATGGAGTGTCTTCTTCAGATGTTAAAAAATGGAACAAGCTGAAATCCTCTACTTTAAAATCAGGGCAAAGTTTGAAAATAAAGGTCAAGGTGAAAAAGACCATTACCATTCCAAAGGTAACAGAGCCTTCTGAACCAGAGAAAAACACCGAACCTAAGAAAGATGATGAACCAAAGAAGGATACAACCCCAAAAGTAACTCCGAAAACCACCCCGAAAGCAACCCCGCCAAAGGTAGTAGCTCCGAAAGAAGAGTATGTATACTACACGGTGAAATCGGGGGACAGTTTATCGAGTATAGCCTCGAAGCACAAAGTGACAGTGGATTCAATAACAAAACTTAACAAGGGAATTAACCCGAATAAAATAATAACAGGACAAAAATTAAAAATCAAAAAGAAATGATAAAAGAGGGAGCCACCGTAGAGGTGAATTACGAACTTTTCATCGACGATGAAAACGGAGAAATGGTAGAATCTACCTTGGAACAAGGACCAATGAAATTCACGTTCAAGGTCGATCCAATGATTGAAGGGTTTGAAAAAGGATTAGCGGGATTGAATGCAGGCGACGAATTTCGCATAAGCATCCCATGCGCAGAAGCTTATGGAGATGAGCAGGAAGAATATTACATGGAGTTTCCGAAAAGTGATTTCATGGAAGAAGATGGAGAATTTGACGAAGAATTGTTCGCGGTAGGAGAAGTGATTCCAATGGAAACCCCCGAAGGACATCAAGTTCAGGGTGTTGTTGAAGAAGTTAAATTGAACTCTGTGGTTATTGATTTCAATCATCCGTTAGCTGGAGAGAACTTGTTCTTCAAAGGACACGTCGTTTCAGTATCGTAAATTCATGCAATTCGTTCGCACTTCAGCTAGCAGTATATCGCGTATCTCTGCATTTGCAGGATCCACGTTAGTGTTACTTATGGTTGGAATATTTTTAGTGTTCTATTTAGTGGCTTTGCAGGTTTCAGATCACATTCGATCACAGTTTACCATACAATTGTTACTGAATGAAGGAATAAGCGAAGAGCAAATTTTAAGTTTTAAAAAGGAAATCGAGGGAGGCGGAATCGCCTCCCAAGTTTCTTATACCTCAAGCAATCAGGCAGAAGCCGAATACAGCAAAGAAATTGGGGAAGACTTTGTGCAAGTGCTGGGTTACAATCCCCTACCTGCATCTATTGATGTTCAGATAAATCCAGAAAAAGCCGATGGTCCTACTGTAGACGCATTTGTAGAATCGTGTAAGCTGAATCCGATTATTAAAGACGTTGGCTATGAAAAGACCTTGCTTCAATCGGTGAATGAGAACATCTCCAAATGGGGCGCCATCATTGGCGGAATAGTTATTTTGTTTTTGATTATCTCGGCCTTCATTATTATGAATACCGTTGAATTGGCTATTTCTTCTCAGCGCCTAATCATTCGAAGTATGCAATTGGTGGGCGCCACTCCTTGGTTTATTAAGCGTCCGTTCTTGTGGCAAAGCTTAAAGAACGCGCTGCTTTCTTCATCCATTGCTTGGCTTTCCATTTCATTGATCTTATATTTTAATCAGCAAGCCTTAGCAGACATTATTCAAATTTTACTGGATGGTGGCGGGTTCTGGAAACTCGGAGCCTTACTCATTGCGCTGAGTGTAGTCGTTGGTGTTTTTAGCACCTACATAACCGTAAGCCGTTTCGTTCGTGCGAAACTGAACCAGCTGTATTAATGCCGTTCCTTTAAGGAAGGCGGCCTAAACCTCAGGAATATCAACCGAAAACAGAACCTTCGGAATAATCGAAAAGGAATTCGTTATTCTTGTGAAGTGTTAACAAAAAGTGAAGATTTTGAAGAGGTGTTCAAAATTGAACAAACTTCCTTATTTTCGTTGCCCGAATAAAACAATAGAAAATTAATTTAACAGTCATGAACAAAAAAGCAAGTCCTACAGTTAAGCAAGAAAAAGGCTTTAACTTCAGTTCAATTTTTCCTTACATCGCAATTCCACTTGCATTGTTAGCCGGATGGGCACTATACACTTATGTATTGGGTGATGGAGCAAATTTCGAGGGCGGAGATCCAATAAAGGGTCATCCATTGAATATCTTGGGAACTGTTCACAAAGGTGGATTCATCGTACCTATTCTTATTGCGGTAAATATTATCGTAATCATTTTCTTTTTCGAGCGCTTCATTAGCATTATGATGGCGAAAGGAAAAGGAAGCGTTGCGACTTTTGTTCGCAACATTCGCAAGATGCTTTCGAACGGAGATGTAAATGGAGCTCTTGCTGCTTGCGACAAACAGAGAGGTTCTGTTGCTGCTGTTTTGCGCGCAGGTCTTTTGAAATATCGCGACATGTCTGAAAACACAGAATTAGACAAAGAAGCAAAGGTTACAGCAATTAAGCAAGAGTTGGAAGAAGCTACAGCTCTAGAATTACCAATGCTTTCGAAGAACTTAGTTATCCTTTCAACTTGTGGATCTTTAGGGGTACTTGTTGGACTTTTAGGAACTGTAAAAGGTATGATTTCTTCGTTCGAAGCCATGGCAACTGCTGGTGCTCCTGACGCAACGGCTCTTTCCTTGGGTATCTCTGAGGCCTTGATCAACACATTCTTGGGTATCATGGCTTCTGCAATTGCGATTATCCTTTACAACTTCTTCAACACACGTATTGACAGCATGACATTCGCTATGGACGAGGCGAACTTTACTGTTACGCAAACATTTGCATCAAAGCACTAATTCAAGGTTTTAGTTAATAACAAATATTTAAAAATATGCCGAAAATCAAGATGCCCAAAAGCGCTCCTAGCTTGGATATGACGCCTATGGTTGACCTTGGTTTCTTGTTGGTAACGTTCTTTATTCTCACCGCGAAATTTCGTCCGAACGAACCTGTAATTGTAGACGTTCCTGCCGCCACTTCAGATATGTTGTTGCCAGAAAAGATTCTACAAGTTACAGTAGACGAAAAAGGAAGAGTTTTCTTTGATATGACCGGAAAGGAAATCCGAAAGGATATGCTTACTCGAATGATGCAAATCCATCCGGAACTAAAACTTACTGAAGACGAGGCGCGTAAATTTGCGTTATTAGGTATGTGTGGTATGCCACTGAACTACCTAGGAGAGTACTTAAGCGCCGACGAAAAGAAAAGAGCAGCACTTGACGAACAAACCAAGGGAATCCCTACCGATTCTATCAACAACGAATTGGGAGATTGGATTCAGAGCGGCTATGATGCATTTATGGCCGATGCCAAAAAACAAGGTTTAGAACCGAAAGATGTTAAAGGCGATAAGATGTTGCGTTACGCGATAAAAGCTGACGGAACCACGGACTACGAAAAAGTAGAACAAGTCATTGATGTGTTCCGCGATAAGAATATTTTCCAATTTAATATGGTGACTACTTTGGAATCTGGTTCCAAATAATGCAACCGCATAGAACAAACATGTTATGGCAGAAATAATAGAAGGTGGTGGAGGCCACGATAAAGGCGGGAAAAAGAGACCCAAGAAGAACCCGGTGCGCATGGACATGACACCCATGGTTGACTTGGCGTTCCTTCTTTTGACCTTCTTCATCTTGGCTACCTCACTGAGCAAACCGAAGACCCTAGAGATCGTTTATCCAAAAGAAGTAGACAACAAAGATGATCAAACGAAACTCGACGACGATTTAGCTACAACGATTATTGTGGGTGAAACCGATGATGAAATTTTCTATTACCACGGAAAATTCAGAAGCGACACTACAAAATTAGAAAAGTCAGATTTTTCAAAAGATGGCCTGCGCGTTATGCTACTTGATAGAAATAGAAGGGTAGTTGAACAAGTGAATAAATTGAAGGATCAACAAAACCAAGAGCTAAACAAAAGCAATTCTCACGACGAAGATGAAAAAATAAAAGAGCGCTTCAAGGAACTTATTGCAGAAGCTTCAAACGATTCACTTGCACCTTTTGTTATTGTGAAAACAATACCCACCACCAAGTGGAAGAACGTGGTGAATGCCATTGACGAGTTGAATATTACGAATGTGAAGAAACGCGCCATTATGGACATGGAAGCACGCGAAGCGCTGCTCTTCCTCAGTCCAGAAAAAGTAACGGAATTAAAATTGAAATGAACGATTGATGTGTAGTCCTGTACTGCACATTATAAAAGTAAACCATTATGTCAGCAGTAACTGATTTTCTTAGCAACCACTCAGACTTGGTGGCTGTAGCTACAGCAGCGGTTGTGGTTACTTTCCTGGGTTTTGAAGCGGGCTGGAATAGCATTATGGCGTCAAGTCGTAATGAGCAGGTATTTGAAAACAAAAACAAGGCTTACGGCGCGTATCGCATTCGCTCTATGTACGGAAGCATATTGGCCATTGCGGTGTTTTCAGGTATTTTCTTGGTAGCCGGTGCGTTAATTACCCCAGTTATTTTAGCCAAAGGTGAGAAGAAGGAGAAAGATGTGAAGGTGGAAATGAAAGCGGAAATG
>JBIKVX010000029.1:0-12054 GCA_044356625.1 Flavobacteriales bacterium
TGTTTGTTTTCCGATCAATTGTGAAATGTCTTTTGGTGAAATGCCACTAGCAGGGCGTTTCCATGTGAGATCTTCAAAGGTTACATAATGGCCTTCAGGCATGGCTTTAGCAGCGACCAAACTTCTTCGTGCATTCGCTCGTGCAGGCGCTTCGTCGTCAATTGCCGTTAATTCAAATCCACCCAACAATTCAACAGTTCTTTCCATACGTGAATGGAAGTGCTTTAAATCTTCCTTATCCATGGCGTGGTAGTGATCGTTTCCTGGAAGTGTTTTATCATGAGTAAAGTGTTTTTCCAATACTGTTGCTCCCAACAAAGTCGCCACCTCTAACGTATGCATATCTTTCGGAAGCGTATGATCGCTATATCCAGGAACCGCTTGCGGAAAGGTGGAAATCAAATCTTTAATCATCCCCAAATGTGCATTCGGATCAGGAGTCGGATAATTCAAGACGCAGTGCATGAGGCAAAGCTTATTACCAGATTTCTCAATGGTCTCAACTGCTTGCTGCACTTCCCATTTATATGAAGCTCCTGTGCTTAAAATGATAGGCTTTCCAAATTTACATTGGTGCTCTATGAATGGAAGATTTGTAATGTCTGAACTGGATATTTTATAAACGCTCATTAAATCGTTCAAGAAGTTTGCACTCTCAACATCGAACGCTGTGCTCATAAATTCTATCCCAACCTCTTCGCAATAGCGAGCCAATTGCTCAAATTCTTTCTTCCAGAATTTGTCGTACTTCTTGAATAATTCAAACTGACTGCGCGTAGGTTCTTTTGTAATGTCCCAATAGTACGGACTGTCTTTACTTGCTATGGTTTCCGCCTTATAGGTCTGAAACTTAATCGCGTTCGCACCACCTTCGGCAGCTTCGTCAATTAGTCTTTTCGCCAAGTCCATTGAACCTTCATGGTTAACACCAGCCTCGGCTATGATAAATGGACGAACGATTTTTTTTGAATCGTAATTGTAAAGAAAATCAGTTAAACTCATAATTTATTTTAATTCTTGAATGGCATGCCACGCAAGCAATCCCATTCCAATTTTTAATGCATTTTCGTTGATAGCAAATTTACTATTATGAACAGGAGCCTTTAGTGTGCCGTCTTCGTTCGAAGTGCCCAGGCGGTAGAAGCATCCGGGCATTTGTTGTGAATAGTAAGCGAAGTCTTCAGCAGTGGTTCGCATATCTAAGTCAATCACATTTTCTTCGCCTAAATATTCTTTCGCCTGAGCTATGGCTCGCTCAGTTAATTCAGGATTGTTATAGACAACTGGATATCCTTTTTCAATTCGGAAATCTATTTCTCCTCCCATTCCTTCCACCAATCCTTTTGAAAGCGCTATAATTTTTTCATGCGCTGTTGTGCGCCACGATTCAGAAAATGTTCGGAAGGTACCTTCCAATTTCACTTCATTGGGAATAATATTCGTCGCGCCGTTTCCAATTATTTTCCCGAAGGAAAGAACCGTTGGCATTTGCGGATTGCTCCATCGAGAAACAACTTGTTGCAATGCAATAAGCAGGTGCGAAGCAATGAGAATTGGGTCAATGCACTGGTCGGGTTTCGCGCCATGCCCGCCTTTTCCTTTAATGGTAACATAAAGTTCGTCGGTTGATGCCATATATGCCCCGGCACGGTAGCCCACTTTTCCTGCAGGTAATTCCGGAAAGACATGTTGCCCGAAAATTCCGTTTGGTTTTTTATCTTGAAACAATCCGTCTTGCATCATCAGCAAGGCACCTCCTGGCAACACTTCTTCAGCAGGCTGAAAAACAAGGGTTACAACACCGCCCCATTGAGCTTTTGTTTCATTTAAAATTTTCGCCGCGCCAAGCAGAGACGATGTGTGAACATCATGTCCGCATGCATGCATGACACCATTGACAGTACTTTTAAATGGAAGATCATTGTCTTCACTAATTGGAAGGGCATCCATATCTCCACGTAGCGCAATCGTTTTTTCTGAAGGAATTGCGCCAACAATTTCTGCACGAATGCCATATCCGCCAATATTCTCAGCGTATGAAATTCCCCATTCCGTAAGATATTTGGCTACGTAAGCGGATGTGTTTTTTTCTTGATAAGAAAGTTCTGGATTCGCGTGAATGTGCCTTCGAATGGAAACAATTTCCTCGAAATATTTTCCTGAAAGTCCTCGGATTAAATCTTTCATGGCGCGCAATCGCATTTAATTTTTTCACCATCGCGGCTCGCTTCGGCTACCGTTACCGTAGAGTCTGTGCAAAGAATAATGTAATTTACGTTGTTGTGTGAAAGGAAATAACGCTTCGGATTATTCTGTGCATCTGACTTCGAAAAATCTACTTCGCCCTGCCATTTTGCAGACTCGAAATTCTCCATCGAAATCCCTTGGCAATCCATTCGGCATTTTCCGTGGTTGGTAACCAGGGTTTTTGAAGATTGAATTTGTTTCATGATTTGTTTTCCTGGAAGCCATCCCAACCAATCGTAGTTTGGAAACATCATAAATACGAGCAAACAACCAATGGTTAGGCCTGTTGCAAAAAGTAAAAGTCTTCTTCGAAATTTCATGGTCTTCAGATTCCCACAAAAGTGCATAAAATTTCCGAGTTAGCCATTAACTTAGTGGCCAATTATGGCAATCATACAAACAAGTAATTTAGCTTACACCTTTTCGAAAGGTCCTAAACTCATTTTCCCTTCGTTTCAAGCCGAGGAAAATAACGAGTTGTTAATTTTAGGAAACAGCGGCACAGGTAAAACTACCTTACTTCATTTGCTCGCCGGATTGAGAAAGCCAACTTCGGGAGAGATTGAAGTCAATGGCGTGAAGTTGAGTTCGCTAAGCGGCGTGTCATTGGATCGCTTCAGAGGTAAAAACATCGGAGTGGTATTTCAAACCTCTCATTTTGTGCAGTCTCTTTCAGTTTTAGATAACATTCTATTAGCCCCTTATTTTTCGAACAAAAAAGGTTCGAAAGCAGATGCTGAAAAAATGTTAGACCGTCTAAATATTCTTTCAAAAAAAAATAAAAAGACTTCCTCTTTAAGTGTAGGTGAGCAACAGCGCGTGGCCATTGCGCGCGCCTTGTTGAACAACCCTTCTCTAATTCTTGCCGATGAGCCAACAAGTGCACTCGATGATGAAAATGCGAAAGAGGTGTTAAACCTGCTGCGCGAGCAAACGCATTCGTTGAAGGCGGCTTTGCTAATAGTTACGCATGACAATCGATTGAAAGATGAAGTGAAGCAACGAATTGAATTAACGTCTTCTAACCGATAAAAACAATTCAATATGAAACTAATTTTTATTGCATGGAAAAATTGCTGGCAAAAGGCGGGTGCCACCACTTTAACTCTTTTGCTTTTATCGTTTGGAGTTGGAATAATTTCAATGATGCTCCTGCTAGAAAATCAATTGAGTGATAAATTCAACAAAAACATTAAGGACATAGATTTTGTGCTCGGTGCAAAAGGAAGTCCTCTACAATTAATATTAGCCAATGTCTACCACATAGATGCTCCTACGGGCAATATTAAGGTTTCGGAAGCGCAGAAAATTATAAAAAACCCGACAATTAAAGAAGCCATTCCATTGGCCTATGGAGACAATTTCGAAGGTTGGAGAATAGTTGGAACTACCCGGAGATATGCAGAGTTTTATAACGTTCAGTTAAGAGAGGGAAAAGTTTTTGAAGCGCCATTTGAAGTTACAGTTGGTTATTACGCGGCGAAAGAATTAGGATTGAAATTGGGGCAAACATTCAAAAGTAATCATGGTCTAGATAAAGAAGGGGAGGAAGAAGAAGGACACGATCAGCTTTTTACGGTGGTTGGAATATACGAGGCTAACGGAACGGTGATAGACCGCCTCATATTAACTCCACTTGAATCTATCTGGGAAGTTCATGATCACGGAGACCACCAACAGTCTGCGCATCCCGGTATTGTTTCTGCCGAAGAGCACGATGCAAAAGAACATGCGCACGAAGATGAAGATCATTCCGCGGAACAAGGGGCTCAGCATGATGAGCATAGCACCGATAATGCTGAAGAAGTAGGTCACGACCACGAAGACGAACACATGCAGGAGGAAGATCGAGAAGTAACTGCGTATTTGCTTATCAAACGTTTGCCTATGGCGCCCATGATTCTTCCGCAATTGGTAAAGAACACAAACATGCAGTTGGCTTTGCCGGCTATTGAAATCAACCGCTTGAACGAGAATTTCGGAATAGGTATGAGTGTGGTGAAGGCCGTTGCTATTCTGATTATGATTATTTCGTTCTTAAGTGTATTCATTTCATTGTACAATGCGTTGCGTGAAAGACAATATGAATTGGCTATTCTTCGGACTTTGGGTGGAAGAAGAATTCAGTTGTTCATTCTCATTTTACTTGAAGGATTCTTCATGGTGGCGCTCGGTCTTATTATAGGTTTAGTGTTAAGTAGGGTAGGAATTACGCTACTTTCAGATATGGCTAAAGACAGCTTCCACGATGAATTCAACGCAATGAGTTTCCTTCCGCAAGAATATTATTTAATTGGAATAACCTTGGGTCTTGGTGTGGTGGCATCGTTGTTGCCTGCTGTTCGAGCGTTCTTTATGGATATTTCTAAAACACTTTCAAATGATTAAATCAACCAAATTTTTAGCTTTTATTTTTTCGGGAATTTTATTTTTGAATGCTTCCGAAGGAACAGAGAAATTGAAAGCACATTCGTATAAACGCGTTGAACTCGGCACTGTTCCGAGTACAATAGTCCCGTACATTCCAGAAGGGCAGGGGCCTATTGAGATTAATTGGAAAACCTTATCTGACGTCACTTACAAAGACATCTATGTAAAAGAGTTAGATGCGTATTACTGGAAGCCAACATTTGGAGCGTCTGTTAAAGCCGTTGCGGGAAAAGAAATTTTCATAACAGGATACCTTATTCCTGTAGATTACGATGCAGGTTTTTATGTTGTGTCGAAATACCCTTATGCAAACTGTTTCTTCTGCGGAGGTGGTGGTCCGGAGTCAGTAGTGGATTTACGTTTTTCGGGAAATCATCGTAATTACAAGACAGATGAGCGCCTCACGTTTAAAGGGAAATTGACATTGAATGCCGATGATGTTTATCAAATGAATTACATCTTGGAAGGGGCAACAGAATACACACCTTAATTTTTTATATTGAAACAAAAATGGCGACCGAATGGTCGCCATTTTTGTTTGTCTAGGATTGGAATTACATCATTCCACCCATTCCACCGCCTGGCATTTGAGGCATCGAGTTTTCTTCTTTAATATCAGAGATTACGCACTCAGTGGTCAATAACATTCCTGCAATTGAGGAAGCGTTTTCAAGAGCAACACGACATACTTTAGTTGGGTCAATAACACCAGCTATGAATAAGTCTTCGTATTTCTCATTGCGTGCGTTGTATCCGAAATCACCTTTCCCTTCACGAATCTTTTGAATCACAACTGCGCCTTCGCCACCAGCATTAGCAACAATCTGACGAAGTGGTTCTTCAATTGCTCTGCGAACGATTTGAATTCCAGTGGTCTCATCATCGTTCAATCCAGTAAGGCTATCTAATGCAGCACTCGCACGAATTAAAGCAACTCCACCACCCGGTACAATTCCTTCTTCAACAGCTGCGCGTGTCGCGTGTAACGCATCGTCTACACGATCTTTCTTCTCTTTCATTTCAACTTCAGTTGCAGCACCAACATAAAGAACAGCAACACCACCAGCCAATTTAGCTAGACGCTCTTGCAATTTTTCTTGATCGTAATCAGAAGTTGTTTTTTCAATTTGTGATTTAATTTCGTTTACACGTGCTAAGATATTTTCTTTAATTCCAGCACCGTTTACGATAGTTGTGTTGTCCTTATCAATTGAAATCTTTTCTGCGCGACCTAAATCTTCTAAGGTAGCGTTGTCTAATTTCAATCCTGTCTCCTCGCTGATAACAGTTCCACCGGTAAGAACTGCAATATCTTGTAACATTGCTTTTCTGCGATCACCGAATCCAGGAGCTTTAACAGCAGCCACACGTAAAGCACCACGAATCTTGTTTACAACAAGAGTTGCTAAGGCTTCTCCGTCCACATCTTCAGCAATAATTAAAAGAGGTTTCCCAGATTGCGCAGTCTTCTCTAACACAGGAAGCAATTCCTTCATACTAGAAATTTTCTTATCGTAAATAAGAATGAAAGCGTTCTCTAGCTCAACTTCCATGTTCTCTGTATTCGTCACGAAGTAAGGAGAAAGGTATCCACGGTCGAATTGCATTCCCTCTACAGTCTTAACGTCTGTCTCCGTTCCTTTGGCTTCCTCAACGGTGATAACACCTTCTGTTCCTACTTTCTTCATTGCATCTGCAATCAATGAACCTACGGTCTCATCGTTGTTTGCTGAAATGGTTGCAACCTGCTTAATCTTTTCATAGTCTGAACCTACTTCTCTTGAAATATTGCGCAATTCAGAAACAACAGCCTTAACAGCTTTGTCCATTCCGCGTTTCAAATCCATTGGATTAGCTCCTGAAGCAACGTTCTTCAATCCAGCTCCAACCATAGCCTGAGCCAAAACAGTAGCAGTTGTTGTTCCGTCTCCCGCTTGATCAGCAGTCTTGCTTGCAACTTCTTTCAACATCTGAGCACCCATATTTTCAATTGGGTCGGCCAATTCAATTTCTTTCGCAACGGTTACTCCGTCTTTCGTGATGTGAGGCGCTCCGAATTTTTTGTCAATAACTACATTACGCCCCTTTGGACCTAAAGTAACTTTAACTGCATTCGCCAATGCGTCAACACCTGCTTTTAGTTTCTCTCTCGCTACGGTGTCGAATGTGATTTCTTTTGCCATGATTTTTTAAGATTTAATAATTAAACAATTGCAAAAATGTCCGATTCGCGCATGATCAAAAGATCTTTTCCGTCAACGCTAATCTCTGTTCCAGCATACTTGCCGTATAAAATGGTGTCTCCTGGCTGAACCGTTGTTGGCTCATCTTTTTTTCCTGGTCCAACAGCGACTACAGTTCCTCTTTGTGGTTTTTCTTTCGCTGTTTCAGGGATGATGATTCCTGAAAGGGTAGTGGTTTCAGCTTCAGCTGGTTCTACCAAAACGCGATCTCCTAGTGGTCTAACGTTATTTGACATGTTTGTTTGATTTTAATGTTTGTGCGCATCGCAGACACTATTTGTGCCAAGCGGTATTTTGTTTGTTTAGTATGAACTTTCGTCAGTAAAGGACAAAAAAAATGTCAGTAGTTTGAATTACTGACATTTGAATAATGCTGTAGTGACAATTATTTTCCTGCTGAATTCTCTCCTCCGGCAGCTGAACCTGCAGGCGCTTCGGTGGTAGCTTCTTCTTCTGCAACAGGGGTTGTTTTTGTTGAAATACTTGTGGAAGCTAAACAAAGCACGAAAAGGGCAATCCCTAAGTACCAAGTTGCTTTTTCTAAGAAGTCTGCTGTACGCTTAACTCCACCAATTTGCGCGCTTCCCGCAAAGCCCGACGATAGTCCGCCACCTTTTGGATTTTGAATTAATACTACTAATCCAAGTAGAAGTGCTGCGATTACGATTAAAACGGTTACGATAAATTCCATGATCTATTAAAATTTGAGGTCCACAAAGATACACGAATTCAAGGAGGAACAAAGGAAGAACCTTTATTTTCTTTGGTTTAAGATTTTTAGTTGATTTTCGAAGTGAATTTTTTTCTCCGGATGAAGTTCAATCAGGCGCTTGTATGCCTTTCTTGCACGATCAATTTTTCCTTGAGCGGCATACAATTTCGCCATAGTCTCAGTAACCCAATCGAAGTTTTCTTCTAAACTGTCCTTGGCAAAGCTCACGCCTGTATATTGCTCCACTTTTCCAGGAGTAATGCGCGGTTCAGTGGCTATGAATTTCTCTATCAAATTCAAAGTCGGCTGAACAGACTCTGTCGATTTTCTTCCCTCTTTTTCCCCTCTCTTATCTTCTCTTACCTTTTCTATTATCTCCTCCTCATCACTCACACTCCTCAACCAAGTGAACAACGCATCCTCTTGCTCCGCATCTTTCGAAGAATCTTGTGCAACATCTTGCTCCGCAACATCCTCACTAACCTCAAGAAAAATAGAACTCGAAACAGCAGTCGCTAAAATTGATTTATCTAAAAAATCTAAATCTCTTACCTCTTGCTCATCCTCTTGTCTTACCTTTTCTACCCCTCTCTTAACTTCTCTTACCTCTGGTTCTTCCCCTCTCTTATCTTCTCTTACCTTTGGTTCTGGCTCTTCCATCATAGATGCCGCCAATTCCGACAACGAAGTCGAAGAAGGTGCTACCGCAACTGGAGCAGTCTCAGGAATTATCTCAGGAATAATTTCGGTTGGAAGGGTATCGACTAATTCGGTCGGAGTATTCTTCTGAAGAATCGGCTCCTTCAAAAAGCCATACAACCACGTTCTGTTGGAATGAAGGGTAGAGGCTAATGCAATTTGTCCCGAAGTTTTGTGACTCTTATTGTCCTGATAAGCTTTCGCTAAATAGGAGTGAGCCAAACTAAACCACGGGTAATTTTTGGCTATGGTTTCCAAGTCTTCAATAGGCATAGAGGCCAACAAATGCGGCGACTTCAGGAGCTCATTGAATTGTGTGTTTTCCATTACCAATTGCCTACACTAGCGTTATATATTTCTTGCCCTAGCTGATCATTAATCTGCTTCCACAAATCTTCTTGAACTGCAAACAAACTTTCGGTGGCTGCGAAGTCTGCGAATTTCGTGAATGATTTCTCAAAATTCAAATCAGGCTCGAGCGTATTCGTGTATTTTATTTTTACTGTTATGGAAAGTCGCGTCAACGAAGCCGTCTCATTGCTTTGAATGGCCATTGGCGCAACAACATAATTCGTTACACTACCTTCAAACTGTAAATCGCCATTTGTTTCACTTAACGAAAGAGGACTTTGAGAAAGCATTACGTCTTTGAAATTCTCAGTTAAACGTTGAGAATAGGTTGGAGATGCAAGCGCCGTTTGCGGCTTTAAATACGAAACTGAAAAAGTCTTTGCTCCGCTGAATTGTCCGCCACTAAAGGAATATCTTATCTCGCAGGAAGCGAAAAGAAGCATTACAAGCAGCAGACCAACGGTATGTTTTTTCATTTACCTAAATCGTATTCTTTAATTTTTCTGTACAACGTGCGTTCTGAAATTCCAAGTTCCTGAGCAGCGTATTTTCTTCTGTTCCTGTGCTTCTGAAGCGCTTTTTTTATTAAATCTTTTTCAGTCTGGCTTAACGAAAGTGATTCTTCAACTTCTTCCTCGTCGTTATTTCCACTTCCCAAATGTATGATATTACTCGCTGGAGTCATACGAACGGGAAGGTCTGAATTTTCATGATCTTCGGCTTGAAAAACTTTTTGAAACAACGCTGCGGTTTCATCGGAATTCACAAGGCCACTTCCACTTTGAATCATTTCCAAAACCAATTTCTTCAAATCGGTTAGGTCGTTCCGCATATCAAATAAAACCTTATATAAAATCTCGCGTTCACTGAAATCATTGCTGTTGCTTCCCCCCATGATCATGGGTTTGTTGGTTGCAAGATCTTGGGGTAAATAACGAATCAATAATTCAGGAGTCACAGAACGCTCAGTCTCTAGAATACTTATTTGCTCAGTAATGTTTTTCAACTGACGAATATTTCCTGGCCAGCGGTATTCGCGCAATGCGTGACCGCCGGATTCAGTTAATTGCAAAACGGGTATGCGATAACGCTCGGCGAAGTCGGTGGCGAATTTTTTAAAAAGCTGTTCAATGTCTGCCCCGCGTTCACGCAACGAAGGCATGAAGATCGGCACTTGATTCAATCTGTAATATAGGTCTTCACGGAATTTTCCATTTTGAATGGCTTGCGCGAAATTCACATTGGTTGCTGCTACTACGCGAACGTTCGTCTTTTGAACTTTAGAAGAACCCACCCGAATGAACTCGCCTGTTTCCAAGACACGCAGTAAGCGCACTTGGGTGCCTAATGGAAGTTCTGCAACCTCATCGAGGAAAATAGTTCCGTCGTTGGCTTCTTCGAAATATCCTTTGCGGCTTTCGTGCGCTCCGGTGAAAGATCCTTTTTCGTGTCCGAATAATTCGCTGTCAATAGTCCCTTCTGGAATGGCACCGCAGTTAACAGCGATATACGCTCCGTGTTTTCTTGAACTTAAGTGGTGAATAATTTTCGGAATACTTTCCTTCCCAACACCACTTTCACCGGTAATTAAAACCGACATGTTGGTCGCCGCAACTTGCATGGCAATATCCAGTGCGCGATTAAGCGCAGGGGCATTGCCAATAATTCCATAGCGTGTTTTTACTGATTGAATTTCCATAATTGCCGTTTAGTCAAGAACTAAACAAAGGTAGTTCAAGATGACATTCTGTCATGTGTAAAAATCAATCGATGTAAGAGTCAATTTCTCCGATTAATGTCACTGCGGTCGCAGAAAGAGCATTTACCCATACATATTGACCCATTTTCGCTTCGTTTTTCGGGAAAACTACCACAACGTTCTGACCGTTGCGTCCGTAATAATGCTCTTGGGATTTTTTAGATACGCCTTCAACCAAGACTTTATGTCGCTTGCCAACATGGGCAGCTGTTCGTTCGGCAACGCAGGACATGTGCATGGCAATGATTTCATTCAGGCGCTGACTTTTCACTTCTTCCGAAATATTGTCTTCGAATTTTCTTTCGGCCAGGGTGCGAGGTCTTTCGGAATATTTATACATGTAGGCCATGTCGTATTTAATTTCCGCCATAAGGGAAATAGTATCTGCATGCTCCTCATTAGTTTCATCGCAGAACCCAGCAATCACGTCTGTGCTAATTGCGCATTCAGGCATATACTTGCGAATGGCCGCAATGCGATCGAGGTACCACTCGCGGGTGTATCCGCGATTCATGCGTTTGAGCACAACAGAATTTCCACTTTGAACCGGCAAATGAATATAGTCGCAAATATTCTCATATTTCGCCATTGTAATAAGTACTTCGTCGGTCATGTCTTTCGGATGACTGGTTGAAAAGCGCAATCTGAGCTTCGGACTAACCTCAGCAACAGACGCAAGTAATTGAGCGAAGTTCACGGTTGGCTCATTCGCGTCAACAATTTCTCCCTTTGCTGTGATGTTCCACTTGTAACTGTCTACATTTTGACCAAGAAGGGTGACTTCTCGGTAGCCGCGATTGAAAAGATCTGTTGCTTCTTCAACAATGCTTTTCGGATCTCGGCTGCGCTCTCTTCCGCGTGTAAAAGGAACCACACAAAAGGAACACATGTTATCGCATCCGCGCATAATTGAGATGTATGCAGTAACGCCATTGCTGTCCAAGCGAACCGGAGTAATTTCACCATAGGTTTCTTCACGGCTAAGCAAAACGTTTACGGCTTTGCTTCCGTGCTCCACTTGGGAAACGAGTCGAGGTAAATCGCGGTAAGCATCTGGACCAACAACCATGTCGACCAGCTTTTCTTCTTCGAGGAGTTGTTCACGCAAACGTTCGGCCATACAACCTAGCACACCTACCATCATTGTAGGGTTGCGTTTTTTTACTGAATTTAAAAATTCGAGTCTTCCGCGAATGCGTTGTTCTGCGTTATCGCGAATGGCGCAAGTGTTTAAAAGCACTAAATCGGCTTCTTCAACATTGCGTGTTGTCGTAAATCCTTCTTGCGCCATAATAGAAGCTACAATTTCGGAGTCAGCAAAATTCATTTGGCAGCCGTAGCTCTCGAGCAACAGTTTTTTTTGCGGTTTATTCGCATTTATGGGAGTCGAAATTTCTAAAAATTCTCCCTGTCTTGTCTCGTCAATTTGTTTTTCTTCCACAGTGTCTGGCTGTTTTGATTGTGTGCAAAAATAATCTATTTCTAAAGAAATACAGCATACAATCGCATAACCAATTTGGAGACTAAGGGAGAAATGCATATACCTTTGCTGACATTGAAACACAAAATATGGCTAAAAATCTTGTTATAGTAGAGTCCCCTGCAAAGGCGAA
>JBIKVX010000235.1:0-3445 GCA_044356625.1 Flavobacteriales bacterium
CACACTGTATTCCCCGAGTGTAGTCGCAATCTCATCGGCAAGTGGAAGAACTTCTTTCGTTCCAATACCCACACAATAGAACCCTCCTGTTTTAGCGGCTTGAACGCCTGAAATGGCATCTTCAAAAACGATACATTCACTTGGGGCCAATCCGAGTTTTTCAGCGGCAGTTAAAAAGACCGTTGGATCAGGTTTCGATTTAGAAACAACGTTTCCATCTACAATAGCATCGAACAAATGGGTAATTCCCAAACGCTCTAAAATCATCGGAGCATTTTTTGAAGAAGATCCCAATGCGATTTTAATTCCTTTCGACTTGCAGGATTCCAAAAATGGAATGGCACCAGGCAAAGCTTCGTCTGGATTCATTTCAGCGGCCAATTCCAAATACCACTCATTCTTCACGTCCATGAGTGCTTGCTTCTCCTCTACCGATTTTTCAATGTTTCCTTTCCTCAGAATGATTTCTAAAGATTCAGCGCGACTCACACCTTTCAAATGTTCGTTATCGTCCAATGAAAATTCAACACCAACAGAATTTGCTAAACGCTTCCAAGCTTGATAATGATATTTCGCAGTGTCTACAAGAACTCCGTCTAAGTCGAATATGGCTCCCTTCATTCTGCGTGATGGAAAACGTATTTAACATGATAGTTCACCAATCCGTCAATAGGCTTCTTAATGATATTGCCCAGGCGAACACCTTCCAAACGACAGGCCTCTTCCAAACAATGTTTGAAATAGTGTGAAATAGACCCTACAAAGTGAACAGGAACTTTGTCCCAATTTTCAAAGGACTTCACATGAATATCTAAGAACTCACGCATTCCCTTTACTACCCAATTCATCACATGCGGATGGTGAGCGAAATTTCCGATAAAACGAGTAAAACTTGCGAGATAAACGTTCGCGTTCGGCTCTCTGTATATTTTCGAAATGAATTCGTCTTTGCTTAATGGAAAACTATTTTCAAACGCTTCTGCAATCTCTACAGGAAGTTTCTTGTAGAAATATTCGCGCAACAAAATCTTACCGAAGTAAGATCCGCTTGCTTCATCCCCTAAAATGTAAGCCAATGAAGGAACCGACTCATGGATGTCTTTTCCATCGAAAAAACAAGAATTACTTCCTGTTCCAAGAATACAAGAAATACAAGGCTCTCCGTCATAAGTCGAATAAGCACTTCCCAACAAATCGTGCTCAATCAATAATTCTGTAGTTGGAAAAACAGCGCGAAGTCCGCGCTCTATGATTCCGCACATGGTTGGTGTACTGCTTCCTGCTCCGTAAAAATAGATGTGTGAAATTTTATCGGCGTAAACTGCTAGTGGGGCATTTCCTCTGATTGCACCTTCAACAATTTTTTCATTATGAAAATATGGATTCAACCCCATCGTTTCAAAATTTCCTAATCGAGATCCTTTCTCGTCAATGAGAGCCCAATCACATTTAGTGGACCCGCTATCAGCTATAAGTATCATTTGTCTTTGTTTACTGTTATTAAAATCTATAGGACTGCTTCAATCACATTTTATGAAGAAGGTCAATCACTCGCTTGCTATATCCCGCTTCATTGTCGTACCATGACATGATTTTCACCAAGTTTCCGTTCGCAGAAGTTAAATCGGCGTCGAAGATACTACTTGCAGGATTTCCAACAACATCAATACTTACAATAGGATCAATGCAATACTCAAGAATTCCTTTCATTGGACCATCAGCAGCGGCTTTCATTGCGGCGTTCACTTCCTCTTTGGTTACTTCTTTTTTCAAGATTACCACTAAGTCGGTTAAAGAACCGTCTGGTGTTGGGACGCGCACTGCCACTCCATCTAATTTTCCTTTCAATTCAGGAAGAACCAATCCAACTGCTTTCGCAGCACCGGTGCTAGTTGGAACCATGCTCAATGCAGCTGCGCGCGCTCTGCGCAAGTCTTTGTGCGGAGCGTCTTGTAAACGTTGATCGGCAGTGTATGCGTGAACCGTAGTTATATATCCCTTGTCAATTCCGAAAGTATCATTCAACACTTTCACGATTGGAGCCAAACAGTTCGTGGTGCAAGATGCATTCGAAACAATCAAATCTTCTGGAGTTAATGTGTCGTCGTTTACTCCGAGCACAATTGTCTTCACGTTTCCTGTTGCAGGAGCCGAGATGACAACTTTCTTCGCACCAGCAGTGATGTGCTTTCCAGCGCTAATATCGTCGGTGAAGAATCCCGTGCTTTCAATAACCACATCTACATTCAATTCTCCCCAAGGTAAATTTGAAGGATCCTTTTCAGCATATACACGAATCTTCTTGCCGTTTACTACTAAGAAATCCCCATCAGCAGAAACCTCTGCATTCACTCTTCCGTGAATACTGTCGTACTTCAACAAATGAGCAAGTGTCTTAACATCTGTTAAGTCGTTAACAGCAACTACTTCAATATTGTTATCGGTTAATGTGTGACGAAAGCACATGCGTCCAATTCGTCCAAAACCATTGATTGCTACCTTTTTCATTCTATTCTTTTTTTAATATTATATCGCAAGTATCCGAGCAATGCGCAGTTCATCTCTGTTTGGAAGATTGCTACGTGTGATTGCCTCTTCTAACGAAGTGTAGGTCTCTCTGTCGTTCACAATTCCTATCATTACATCTTTTCTTCCTTGAAGCAATCCTTCAACAGCAGCTACCCCCATTCGAGATGCGATGACGCGGTCGTAACAACTCGGCGCACCACCACGTTGAAGGTGACCTAGCACAGAAACACGTGTATCGTAATCTGGATTCTCTTCTGCAACTTTATTTGCCAATTCATAAGCGCTTCCGCTCTTAGCTCCTTCAGCAACAATAACGATAGAACTTGATTTACCGCTGTTTTCACTTGCGCGAAGAATCTGCATCAACTCTTCTGAAGTCATCTCGTCTTCCGGAAGAACAATGGCAATGGCACCCGCAGCAATACCCGCTTTCAAAGCAATAAACCCGCTGTTTCTTCCCATTACTTCAACGAAGAAAATTCGATTGTGCGAAGTGGCTGTATCACGAATCTTATCTACCGCGTCTACAACAGTGTTCGTAGCCGTATCGAAACCAATGCAGTGATCGGTTCCGAACAAATCGTTGTCTATACTTCCAGGAATTCCCATGACTGGAATGCCCGATTCTTGAGAAAGAATGTGCGCGCCAGTGAACGTTCCATTTCCACCAATGGTAATGAGTGCATCAATGTGATGCTTCTTCATTTGCTCAATGGCTGTTGCTCTTCCTTCTGAAGTAAAAAATTCTTTGCAACGTGACGATTTTAAAATTGTGCCTCCACGACCCAAGATACGCGCCACCGAACGTTCGTTTAACCGTTTGAAGTCGCCTGCAATTAATCCAGCGTAGCCTTGAAAGATTCCTTCCACTTCTACATTGTGAAAAGCACAAGCGCGAACTACCGCGCGTATGGCG
>JBIKVX010000236.1:0-3433 GCA_044356625.1 Flavobacteriales bacterium
AGAGCTGAAGTCGAAATGTGAAGAGTATCATTCGGAAATGTATTATTACATGGGGGCTATGTACTATGCGGGTCGGCAGTATGATGAGGCGACAGAATGCTTTGAGAAATTCTTACGCTTCCCAGATAGTGATCCTTCGAAGTTTAACGCCAATTATGATAAAAAGTACAAGGAGGTTGAAGAGGCCTTAGTTTCCGTCAAAGCTTACAATAAAATTTTTAATGGGAATAAAAATTATGTTTTCCTTCCTAAAAAAGTAGATGGAGTTTCAACTACTAGCGACGAGTATTTGCCTATGATTTCTCCAGATGGGGAAATCTTATTTTTCACACGATTGATTATAAAACAATCAAGAGGCGATGTTGCCGGCAAGCAGGTGGAAGAGTTCACGTGGAGCAAACGGACAGATATTAATTCGGTTTTTGATAAAGGAGACCCTTTAGAACCGCCGTTTAACAAAGGGGGTGCGTACGGAGGAGCTACTGTATCGATTGATAACAAGGAGCTTATTATCGCGAAGTCGAATCCGGTTGACAAAAACCCAAACAACATCGATTTATTTTCAACCAAATTTGAGAGATACACGAAACCAGATGGGACGTTGGCCTATGCTTGGAGCGATTGGGTTAGTCTCGGAGAAAATGTAAATACACCCGACGGATGGGAGGCTCAACCTTCGCTCAGTGGAGATGGACAAACGCTCATTTTTGCTGGAGTGCGTCCTGAATGCATGAAAGATAATTCGGGTAACTACACACACGATTTGTTCATTTCTCGCAGACAAGCAGACGGTACTTGGGGGAAATGTACTCCTTTGCCATCTTCTATTAACACAAGCGGTCAAGAAAAAGCACCCTTCATACACAGCGATAGTCATACGATTTACTTCTCGAGTGATGGCCATATTGGAGCGGGGGGAATGGATTTCTTTTATGCGAAAATGAATGACGATGGAACATTCAGCGATATCGAGAATATCGGAGCTCCCATAAACGACGGGAACGATCAGGTAGGAATAATTGTGAGCAGTGACGGTGAGTTGGCCTATTTCGGCGCCAACAAATATTTGGGAGAAAGGAGTTATGATATATTTCAATTCTATTTGCCGGAAAAAGCTAAGCCTGAACGTGTGGCTATTATTAAAGGAGAGGTTAAAGGTGATGATGGTATTCCAGCGCAGAATGCCTCGGTGACTATTCAATATGCCCAATCGGGAACCGAAGAGAAGGTAAAGGTGAACAACGATGATGGATCTTATGCGGCTGTTGTTCGCACAAATAAAAAAGAAGATGTGGTTTTGAAGGTGGAAGGTGAAAACATTGCCTTCAACGCCCACGTTATTTCAAGAAAAGAAAACAATGATCCCGCGGCAATTTTAAAATTGAATTTGGAAACATCTGTTGTTGCCGAAAACAAACCCTTTGTCATTAACGACATTTATTATTCAACGAGTTCAACGTCTATAAGTGATGAGTCGAAATTGATATTGATTCAGTTCGCAGATTATTTAAAGAAGCACCCTTCTTGGATTATTGAAATACGCGGACACACAGATAACATTGGCGTAGATAAATCTAATGAAGCGCTTTCTTTGGGAAGAGCGAATTTGGTGAAAGACTTTTTAGTTGCGAATGGAGTTAAGCTAGAGCAACTTTCTGCGAAAGGTTTTGGCAAATTAAAGCCTGTTGCATCAAACGATACGGAAGAGGGAAGAGCAAAAAATAGACGTACAGAATTTTTAATAAAAAAAATGTAGTATGCGCATTGACATTCTAACCATTCTTCCTCGCTTGCTCGATGGGCCATTTGCAGATTCAATTTTAAATCGAGCACAGAAAAATGGTTTGTGTGAAATTAATATTCATAACATTCGCGAGTACTCTACAGATAAGCACAAGAGCGTAGACGACTATCAATTTGGTGGCGGAGCGGGAATGGTGATGCTCATTCAGCCCATTGCAGACTGCATTGATAAGTTGAAGGCGGAACGCGAATACGATGAGATTATTTATTTGACTCCGGATGGAGATAGACTGAATCAGAGCATGTGCAATACCTTTTCGTTGGGAAAGAATTTGCTCATGATTTGCGGGCATTACAAGGGAATAGATCAGCGTTTGCGTGATCATTTTGTGACTCGTGAAATCTCCATTGGCGATTATGTTTTAAGCGGAGGCGAATTAGCAGCTGCAGTTTTAGTCGATGCAATCGTTCGATTAATTCCGGGTGTGATGAATGATGAGACGAGCGCATTGACCGATTCATTTCAAGATAACTTATTGGCACCGCCTGTTTACACAAGGCCTGCAGAATATAACGGCTGGAAAGTTCCAGATGTTCTGACTTCAGGAAATTTCAAGGTCATTGAAGACTGGCGCATGCAACAGGCTTTCGAAAAAACGAAAACAAGAAGACCCGACTTGCTATGAGCACTCCTCTAGCGGAAAGAATGCGTCCGAAATCATTCGATGAATATGTAGGACAATCGCATTTGATTGGCAAGGGCGCAGTGTTGCGAAGCATTATTGAAAGCGGACATATTCCAAGTATGATTTTCTGGGGGCCTCCGGGAGTTGGAAAAACAACGTTGGCAAACATTATTGCGCAAACCCAACAACGTCCTTTCTTTTCACTTTCTGCAATCAATTGCGGAGTGAAAGAAATTCGCGAAGTGATAGATCAAGCAGGGAAGGGCGGGTTGTTTCAGAAGAGTGCAATATTATTCATTGACGAGATTCATCGGTTTTCGAAGAGTCAACAAGATTCTCTTTTAGGCGCTGTTGAAAAAGGTGTTGTTACTCTTATTGGCGCAACAACAGAGAACCCTTCATTCGAAGTAAACGGTGCATTATTGTCGCGTTCGCAAGTCTATACGTTGAATGCGCTTACTAAAGATGAACTGAATCAGTTGTTGGAAGATGTGATTGTTCGCGACGAAGTTCTTCGCGCGAAAAATATTCAGTTAGAAGAAACGCAGTCACTCCTGAAATACAGCGGTGGCGATGCACGCCGATTGTTGAATGTTTTGGAGTTGGTGGTTGAATCGATTTCAGATTCACCATGTGTTGTGAAAAACGAATCGGTAGAAAACGTTATTCAAACGAATGCTGCACGCTACGACAAGACGGGTGAAATGCATTACGATGTTATTTCAGCGTTTATAAAAAGTGTTCGAGGAAGTCATGCGCAGGCTGCGACTTACTATTTAGCGCGCATGATTAAAGGCGGTGAAGACCCGTTGTTCATAGCGCGAAGGCTGGTCATATTGGCCTCTGAAGATATTGGATTAGCGAATCCGAATGCATTACTCATTGCGGAAGCAACATTTCGTTCAGTTCAAAATATTGGCTGGCCGGAAGCAAGAATCCCATTGAGCATGTGCACGGTTTATTTAGCAACCAGCGCGAAAAGCAATTCTGTGTACACCGCCATT
>JBIKVX010000030.1:0-11913 GCA_044356625.1 Flavobacteriales bacterium
TTCAACTATTTTCTAATTCCCGTCAAAGTATCGTTCTTTTTTGGGACTTTTGTTTCTGTTATTGAATCTCTCTTCTTCTCAAATTCCTTCAATTGTCGATTTTGCTCTTCTTTTAACTCCATTTCCCTTAATAGCCGCTCTTTTTTCATTTTTTCAAGAATACCCATTTCATTCAAAGTAGCTTCAAATGTAGCCCGCATGGTCTTTGCGGCTTCAGATTCCGGAATGTACTCCTCTAATTGTTTTACCAACTGCTCCATTGTCAAAAGAGCCCATTCCAATTCGCTCTTCACTTTAATGTTTTTCTTTCTTGCAGGATCAAGTGATTTATAGTAATCTAAAATTTGTTTATCCAAAACAAATACTCTCTCTGCCAACTTAGTGGCAGCTATTTCTTCGCCCGCCATAAATAACAATTGAGCAGTTTGGGCTAGGATTTGCGGTTGATCATATGGCGCATTCTTTTCGGGAAGTGCCGTTAACGACTTGTTCAGGACAGCAATCGCTTTTTCCATTTTATTTTCAACAATAAACTGCTGGGCAAGATTATTCATTTGCATGCGCAAGTTGGTAACCATGCGGCGGTTGTTCTCATCGAGGTAAATGTCTTTGGTATCGATATTTCCCCACAGGAACTTATTCATTACGTTGTCGTACATTAATTCTGAAGCCACTCCGCCTGACATATTACCACGTTCGAAATCCTTGTGTTCGATTGGTGTTAAGCGATAAGCCAAACCTTCCAATTGGAAATATTTCTCAAGACCCATGTAGGCATCTGAACCCGTGGTAACAGCAAAGTAAATCGGTCTTTCCCAATTATTGTGTACGATTAAATCCATTACCATTAATTGTGCTTTTGTCAGGTATTGACGCGGATATTTACTATCCTCCTCGAGGAGCTCGAATGTCATTTCTTTTACCAAGGAGTCATTTTTTCCAACATACTGGTAGAATTTCGCTTGGTTCTCATCCGATACAGCCAAAGAGAATTTGTTGTTGTTAATAAAGCCATAATTTCTTTGTTTCAAATTTGCATCATCAAAACAGAAATCGAGTGCTTTTCCAAGAGGTGTTGGTAATTTTTCAGAATCAAGATAGATAATATCTCGAGTACCCTGACGGTACTTATATTCAGGAACAGAGAATGGAACCGGAGCGCTTTCATACTGACGGCGCTTCATTTGATCGATGTACCAGTCGGTATTCAACAAAGAAAGATTGACTACGCGCACATCTGTGCGGACGCCTTCTACTTCTTGTGCATACCACAACGGGAAAGTATCGTTATCTCCGTTCGTGAAGATTATGGCGTTGGGTTGAAGCGAGTTCAAGTAATTCTTGGCCATATCTATTCCCGTTCTGCGGTCAGAACGATCGTGATCGTCCCAACCTTGGGCAGCCATTATAACAGGTGCCACAAGCGAAACGGCAATTGCTATTCCTGCTAACGCCGTTGATGGTAATTTCTTCAACAATAATTTCAGCCAGAAGTATATTCCAGTGACCCCTAATCCAATCCATATAGCGAACGCATAGAACGATCCTGCAAAAGCATAGTCACGTTCCCTTGGCTGATAAGGCGTTTGGTTCAAGTACACCACAATGGCGAATCCAGTTAGAACGAATAATAAAGTAACAATAATTGAATCATTTTTGTGATTAACTGCTTGATATATCAAACCGAGTAAACCAATTAAAAGCGGAATCATGTAATACGAGTTATTCGCCTTGTTATCTTTCGATATTTCTGGCACAAACTGTTGATTGCCCAACCGCGCGGTATCGAAGAATCCAATTCCAGTTTTCCAGTTACCGTGCATGAAATCTCCATGCCCCTGAGTGTCGTTTTGTTTACCCGCGAAATTCCACATGAAGTAGCGTAAGTACATCCAATTCACTTGGTAACTGAAAAAGAAATCCATATTATCAAGGAAAGATGGTGCATGAGACATGTCTTTCAAGTCAGCCCATTCTTTGTACTTCTGTACGTGACTTTCCTGAGTGCTATACATACGAGGAAACACGTAGGTTTTTTTGAAATTAAGCTTGGATTCTTTTTTTTCACCTGTTTCTAAATACTCCTCTTCTACCATTAATTTCTGTTCGGAATGACCGGAAATGTATTGCTCCGCTTCAAATCTATTTTTGAATGATTGGACCAGCCTATTTCTTTTATTGTCTTCACGAACACTGTATGATTTTACATAAACATCGTTTCCATCTAAATACGGATTCTTTTGATCCAGTAATTTTGGATTTTCATTGGCATTTTGAGTATTGAAGTATTGTCCTCGAAGCAAAGGGCGATCACCGTATTGTTCACGATTCATATAAGACACCAACGCGAAAAAGTTGTTCGGTTTATTTTCGTTCATTGGCGTGTCTGCCTGTGAGCGAATTACGATGGTTGCAAAAGTTGTGTAACCAATAAGCGCAACACCAATGCTCCAAGTAAGTGTATTCACAGCTACCCATCCGCGTTTTTTAGAATAGATAATTAACGACACTATCCCGGCAATTAATAATACCCCGTAGAAGAACACTCCTGTATTGAAAGGCAATCCGAGTGTATTCGTAAAGAATCGTTCAAACCAAGCTGCAATTTGAATAGACCAAATAAGGATTACCGTTTGCATGAGGAATAGCAATCCCAAGGCAACACCGGCAGTTATTCCTACCCCTTTCCAAGAAAAAGGATATTTCTTGAAGTAGTAAACAAAACAGATTGCAGGAATAGCCAACAAGTTCAATAAGTGAACGCCAATTGACAATCCCATGAGGTATGCGATTAAAATAATCCAACGCAAGTTGCTTGGTTCATCGGCTTCGCTTTCCCATTTCAATATTGCCCAGAAAACTACGGCGGTAAATAGCGATGACATCGCATAAACCTCTCCTTCTACGGCGCTGAACCAAAACGTATCGCTGAATGTATAGGCGAAGGCTCCGATTAATCCGGATGCGAAAATGATTAGATTCTTTTTGTCGCTTTGATCTCCGTCTTTGTCAACCATTTTCTTCGCTAAGTGCGTGATGGTCCAGAAGAGGAACATAATTGTGGCTCCAGAGGCCACTGCTGAAAGCGAATTGATCGCGTAAGGGACATTCTCTACTCCAACGAACGCAGAGAACAAACGTGCAATAAGCATGAATAATGGTGCCCCAGGAGGGTGGCCTACTTCGAGTTTATAAGCCGAGGCAATGAACTCACCACAATCCCAAAAAGGCATGGTCGGTTCGAGGGTCATCATGTAAACAGCGGTAGCTGCAATAAACATGAAAAAACCCAAAATAATGTTTGCACGTTTATACGAAATCATACTCTTAATTTAAAGTGAGGCGAAGATACATTTTTTTTACACGCGTTCTTGACACAATTCCACTAAAACTGAATTGCTACTTTTCGGATGAAGAAAGGCGATAAGCTTATTGTCTGCCCCTTCCTTAGGATCTTGGTGAATGAGGGTAAAACCCTCAGCTTTCAGTCTGTCAATTTCCGCATATATGTCCTGAACTTCGAAAGCAATGTGGTGCATTCCTTCCTTGTTCTTTTCTAAAAATTTCGCAATGGCGCTATCTGGAGAAGTGGCTTGAAGCAATTCAATTTTGGAATCACCTACTTGGAAGAAAGATGTAATTACGTTTTCCGAATCTACTCGCTCTTCTTTGTAAGGCTTCACGCCTAAAAGGGCGGAAAAAATTTCGTTCGAAGCAGCAATGTCTTTCACTGCAATTCCAATGTGTTCAATTTTCATAAAACGATTAATTATACAAATGAAGATATCCGGTAACCGAGTTGAAGTCTGCGTTGTATTGAAGCAAATTGTAATTGGCCGGACCGTTGATTAAACTTCCGTCTGAGAGCAACCACTTACTTCCCGAACAAGTATCCGAAACAGTAACATTATCTGTGTTGACCTGCACGTAGCAGGGATTATCTGGATTGTGTGTGCTTCTAGCATCGAAAACAGAAAACACATCGAGGTCATTTCGGTAAATAATTAAATCTACTGTATTGCCGTTGTAGTAAACCCATCCGGTTGGAACAGTTAGATCGAAAAATGCCGGTTCAAAAATATTTACATTAATGGAAAAAGAAATTTGATTCAACATTTGACTGCGGTCTGTGCACGAATGCATCGGGACGAAGAAAAGTCCCAACAATAAAAACCCCGCTATTGCTTTTTTCAAATTATCCATTCAACCTATTTTTTTCGATTCCGTTGGAACAAATTCTTTCATGTAGAAAGGTTCTAATTGCGCCATCTGCTCTTCAAATTTAGCGGAAGTAGTGGGTATTAGACCAATAAAATGTTGTGCGCTAGGAGAGATCGATTTCATCTGGTCTTCTTTCCACATAAATTCGGTTACTTTATTTGCAGCGTCACCGATAAAAATTGCTTTATCTATTCCGAGATCGGCTCGCCATTCTTCATTCAAGGTTGCGAATGACCAACTTCCATTTGTAAAGACATAAGCATCGTTTCTTCGGGCATCGATTAATGCAACGGGAGTGTAACCCGCTTCACTTCCAACTGAATTTACCAAAAGTTCTCCAGTTGTTATGGCCACCATTCCGATGTTCAATGCGTAGGCCAATCCTTTGGCTGCGGTGACACCAATTCGTAATCCGGTGTAGGAGCCTGGGCCAATTCCAACTGCGATTCCAATTAAATCAGAAGGCTTCAGATTGTTTCTGTCTAAAATATCTTTCATCATTTGGTGCAGTGCCTCGGCATGAACGAATTCAGTTTCTTCACGTTCAAAAAGATCAACAAGGACATTGTCTTTGATGAGCGCAACACTGCAATTCCGCGTAGCGGTTTCCAAACACAAATACATTATTTCTTTTCCTCAAGCTTAATCTTATCTCCGTTTGAAAGTTCTTTCGATAAGAGTTCATATGGACCCGTTACAATTTCTTCCCCTTCATTCAACCCTTTTGTAATTTGAATGAACGTTCCGTCTTGAATACCTGTAGACACTTGTTTCATTTCAACAGTGTTGTCTCCTTTCTTCACGAAGACAACGGTTAATGAGATATTGTTTTGAAGTGAATCTGGCACTGCCAGCGCATGACTAACTTCAGCTGTATGGATTTTCACCGTTGCGCTCATGCCAGGCTTGAATGGTGAACTGTTATCGGTGTTGCCGCTAACGCCAGCGTATGATTCTTTCACAATCTTCACCTTAACTGAAAAGTTGGTGACTTGCTCCGTGCTAACTGCAAGACCTTGCCCTGAATTCAAAGCTGAAGAACCTACTTCGGTTACCACGCCTTTGAAAACTTGATCGCTGAAGGCGTCAATTTCCACATCGGCAGTATCGCCAACCTCAACATGCACGATATCGGTTTCATTCACCTCTAGGTCTATTTCCATTTCATTGAGTACAGAAACTTTCATAATAATATCGCCACTCATCATATTGTTTCCGAGAACCGTTTCACCAAGTTCTTTTGCAAGAGCGGTTACTGTTCCTGAAATAGGTGCAACAATGGTTGTTCTTCTTAAGTTTTCTTGCGCTTCACTCTTTCCGGCATCTGCACTTGCTATGGAGAAATTAGCGCTATGCACACTTTCTTCAGCGGCTTCCACTTCGGCTACTGAAGATTCTAATGCACTGCTTGCGTTGTCGTATTCAGCTTGAGAGATTGCTTTTTGCTCGATCAATTTGGAGAGTCTAGCAAGGGTTGTTTCCTGCAAACGTTTTTGTGCTTTCGCTTGTGTTAATCTAGCCTTAGCACTCGATAAATTGCTCTTGGCTGTATTTAGCCCAGCCTCTGCGCGGCTCAAGGCTGAGGTATACAAATCAGGATTAATGCGCACCAACAATTGTCCCTTCAGCACAAAGTCCCCCTCTTTTACAGGCAGTTCAACAATTTGTCCTGACACTTCAGACTGAATTTTCACTTCTACAGAAGGCTGAACTTTTCCGCTTGCGGCAACCACTTCACTCAAATCTTTGTATTCAGTTTTTCCAATCGTAATTACTTTCGCATCTCCTGAACCGAATGCCCATTGCAAAACAACGACCCCAATAATCACAAGGATTATTGAAATCCAGATCCATCTTTTTTTATTTTTCATGGTTGAGACATTAGTGGGACTCCCATGTAGAAGTCAATTATTTTTCGTTTAAAAATCCAGTCGTATTTACTTCGAACAAAATTCGATTCTGCTTGCTGCAGGCGGTTCCGAGCATCGAGGTATTCAGACATTCCTACAACACCTTGATTGAATCGTAGCTCGTTCCAATCGAAAGCCAAGTGACTTGCTTCAACTGCTTTCTGGGAAGCTTCGTAGTTGGCTTTTGCGCGGGTGACATCGAGGTACGCTTTGCGCACTTCTTGTTCCAGCTGAACCTTTGTTTGCTGGACAGTTAATTCATTGTCTGCTCTTGCAAGTTCCGCCCGCTTAATATTCACATCGTTTGAAAACCCATTAAATAGGGGAAGTGTTAGACTGAAGAAGAGTGATTGATTCACATTGTCCTTCAATTGATTGCTGAAAGGCTTGGTGGTGTAATCGTCAACGTTGTATATGGCTTGTGGAAAAGAGAAGACGTATTGGTTCGAGCCGAATACTTGTCCAATTGGGAATGACAACGAATCTGGTGATCCCGTTAGCACTTTCGAAGCACCTGAATATCCAGAGCCATAAGAATAGCTCATGCTTAATCGGGGCGACATTCCCCCTCTTGCTATGTTCAGGTTGAGGTTGCTAGAGGCCAATGAAAGCTCAGCTGATTTTATTTGCGGAAAAGTTGAGAGTGCATTCTGAATACATGCTGTTAGGTTGGGAATTTCCTGAGCAAAATTGAATGCAGAAGGATCAGCTTGAACACTAAAATCTCTTTGTTCTTGCTCTGTAAGTTGCATCAATTGTGCAATGTCTAGAATGGCAGATTGCACGTTATTTCCGGCAGAAATATAATTCGCTTCGTCTGAAAACAATTGCGCTTCAATGTCTCGAAGACTTCCCTCGGCGGTGCTTCCAGCGTTCACAAGATCGGTAATGCGTTTCACTTGCTGCTTGGTGCGATTAAGAGTAAGTTCAGATGATGCCTGCAGCTCTTTGGTTAATAACACATTCAAGTATGCAACAGAAACTTGAAGGGCTAATTGATTGCGCTGATAATCGAATGTGAGCAATTGTGCGCGTGTGTCTACTTCTGCCTTCTTGTATTGATTCACATTTTGAAGTCCCGAAAAGAGCGTCACACTTGTTGAGAGCCCCAAGCTGTTGCTTTGGATACGTTGCGTTGCGAATTGGTTGGTGAATGGATCAATTCGTTGTCCCCAGTTGTAACCATGAGAGATTTGTCCATTTAAGTTTGGGAGGAAATTGCCCAATGCCTGTTCCTGATTGAGTTTGGTTTGTTCAAGTCCGAGACTGTTTCTTTTCAATCCAATATTCCGTTCGATGGCTGTACCAACACATTGCTGCAAGGTCCATTGAGCGTACGAAAAGTGACTTCCTAAAATGACTAAGAAAACAAGGAAACAACGCTTCATAAATCTTCGAAAATTTCCAAACATCACAAGACATTTGGTATTCAAAGGTAATTGAAGTTCTTTTAATTCGCTTTGAAGAAATTCGCGATTCTCTTTCTGAAAAACACGATTGCTAATACAGCCAAAAGTGTATAAGGAATAAGCATTAAATATAGAATTCCTGTATTCAACCCTTCAGCTAAACTTCCGGAAGTATTCTGATTGGCTGTTTCAGCAGTAGCCTTGCACATAGCACATTGGGCATGTGTTGCGAGGTTTAAGGCACCGAAAAAGAAAAGTACGAAAAGCTTTTTCATGTTCAATGGTAATGGGGTGATATCATGAAGTATACAATTACACCTGTAACCGCAACATAGAACCAAATGGGCCAAGTGTATTTTGCTAATTTCTTGTGGGCTGGAAATTCAGCTATGAGCGCTCGGTAAGCAGTAAATAGAATGAATGGAAGAATAACCGCAGCCAATACAATGTGAGTTGAAAGAATTACCAAATAGAAACTTCGGTAGTCTTTATCCTTTGGAAATTCCGTTTCTCCAGCGAACATGTGGTGCCCAATGTAGGTAACCAAGAACAGAACGCTCAAATAAATAGCACCCTTCATTAATTTCTTATGCGCTTCGAAATTCTTTTTCTTCACGGCAATCAGCGCAGCAACAAGAAGAATAGCAACAGTCCCATTTATCAGCGCATTAGCCTTCGCTAACAAATGAACATCGAATCCAAGATCGACGTTCGTGAACTTCAGATAGCGCAATGAGACGACTACCAGAAATACAACTGCTGATACAAGATAGATAAGGGTCTTTGCTAGCTTATCGTTCTTTTTTATTTCTGCTTTCATGATCTTATTTCTTAAGTAACAAATGTAAATCTATAAACAACTGATCCACCGCTTTTGTTGAGGTGCCGTCGTAATATCCTCTAATTCTTCCCTCTTGATCAATTAATGCAATTTGATCCGTGTGAAAGAATCCGCCCTGTGCCGTATCTGAAGGAAACGCTGTAAGCTTATATCCTTCCTTGGCTTGCCAATAAATGTCTTCTTCATTTCCGGTTACGAAATTCCAATTGGAAAAATCTACCCCCATGCGATTTGCATAGGCTTTGAGCACCTCCGCTGAGTCGTGCTTTGGATCGACAGTATGAGAGAGAAATACAACCTGATCGTTGATATTCTCTGCTTTCACCGAATGTTGCAAACGTGCCATTTGAGAGGAAAGCATAGGGCAGATGCTTGTACAATTGGTGAAAAAGAAATCGACCACGGCAATCTTTCCAGCCATGAAATCATTGGTAATGATTTTCCCATCTTGATTCGTAAACGTAAATAAGGGAATAGGATCATATACCGTGTCTGAGATACCTTCACCTTTATCGTTGTATTTGATTTCCATTCCGAAATCACCGAAATATGGCAATTTCCTTTGCTTTTGCTCGGGTGCTTTTACCGAATCGGTGCACGCTGCAAGAGCAATGAATACCAAAAGAAAAATACGACTAGTACCCACGTTTAATTTTTCTCTTTTTGTTTAAAATCGCAATGTCTTCCATTAGATTTTCGAAATGGTATTCTGTATTCCCATATAGTCCTCTTATATGTCCTGACTCATCCACTAAACGAAACACCGCCTCTTTTTTCAAGTCTTGAATAAGAAATCCGTTTCGTATAAATGAATTCATTGCGGCTGAATCTCCTTGAAGAAATTGCCACTTGAATCCGTTGTCGTCGTACCTCAAATTCTGTTGCAAGTAGGCCTTTACAGCCGATGTATCTTTATATCCATTTGGGTCAAAGCAAATGATACAAATGTCGGGTTCCATACGAAATTTAAAATTCGGAATAAGCAGGCGTTCGGTGATTTTAGGAAGGTTTGGATCTTCAAAATCTACAAACGCTGCTACCCAAATCTTACCCATGAGTGAATCTCGATTAATCAGTTGGTTATCCTGATTTGTAAAAGCAAAATCTGCAATTTGGTAATCTGAATTCTCACACCCCTCTTCACAGTCGGGACTGTAATATTTAGGCTCACTGAAATTGTGCTTACCCATTGGTCCGAGGACAATGAGTAGGGTTAGCGGAATAAAAAAAAGCATACCCACCAATAGGATATACTTTTTTAATTTTTTGTTTTTCATTGCTCTTCAGCTTAGCCGAAGATGTTGTGTCCTTCTTGCACACTCACACCTTCATACAATCCAATAAAGATCAAATACATAATGAATAATGCATACGGTAAAAGAACTACATACTTGAGGTTCTTTCTCTCATCGCCAAGGTGCATAAAAATAAGAACTATGTAGGCAGCCTTTACTAAGGTTAGCACTAAGAACGTTAATTTGATTGCCTCCCACGTGAATGTTCCATTTCTTTTGAAGGCAACACCCATGAATACTTCAACGATGGTTATAACCGTTAAAAGCACAGTCACCGCATATAATTTCTTACGAATTTGCTTTCCAGCTGCTTCGTCGTGTTTTGCATTAAGAGCATAGCTCTCGTTTACAATAAGGTCGTCTCTTTCCATGATAATCAGTGATATTAGATAAGGTAGAAGAATGTGAATACGAATACCCAAACAAGGTCAACGAAGTGCCAGTACAATCCGATTTTCTCAATCATTTCGTAGTGACCACGTTTTTCGAATACACCTTTAACAGCCATTAACCAGATGATGATATTGATTAACACCCCTGAGAATACGTGAAATCCGTGGAAACCTGTTACGAAGAAGAAGAAGTTCGCGTATTGCTGTTGTATTGCGTATTCATTCTTGTGCATGTTTGCACCGAAAGCCATTGAACCTGGCTCCATCGCTGCCCAAATCTTTTTAGCGTCATCTCCTTTCACAACCAACTTACGAAGGTCTTTTCCGTCTTTGTGCTCCAACGTGTATTTATTCAAAATGATTTCCTCAGGAACCATTGTCGAAATATCTTCATGTGTTTCAGCTGTAGCATGTTCGCCATGACCACCGTGAGCGTCATGAGAAATAGGCTCTTCAGCAGCTTCCATAGCGTGCTCATACTTGTGACCGAAGTCGCTAGTCATGTGCACCCATGTTCCGTTATCGAGGGTAATTTGATAGGTGTTACCTGCATCGTCAGCAGCCGCAACGGTCATTGGTTGATTTACTTGGAATCCACCACCTGAACCGTGAATGAAGTGAGACCACTCCCAAGCTTGAGAGCCTAAGAAGAAGAATCCACCAATGATTGTAAGACCTAACCATTTCACCACACCCTTCTTATCCATGCGGTGACCGGCTTCTACAGCCAATACCATTGTAACAGAAGAGATAATTAAGATGAAGGTCATTAATGCCACATACATCAACGGATAAGATCCGTGAAGACCAGGCAGGGCTTCGAATACTTGTTCACCTACAGGCCACAAGTCTGAACTTCCGTGACGAATTACTCCGTAAGCTGTAAGTAGTCCGCCAAATGTGAGGGCATCCGAAACAAGGAAAAACCACATCATCATTTTACCATAAGAAACGCTAAAAGGAGAACGGTTACCTCCCCATAATTCGTCCTTCGTTACATGTTCTGATTGACCTGACATAATTGTAAATGAAATTTGGCTGCAATTTTACTTCAAAAGCATCAATTTAGGAAAGAGAATCGGCATTTTTCACTATTTTGAATAATTCTGAATAAGCCGAGCGTCGGGTTTTAATAGATATAAAAAATGAAGAAGAATAGATAAATCCACAAGATCCCCATGAAATGCCAATACATTCCGTTGGAATGAAGGCTAATCCAATTGTCTTTGTTCAGCTTTCCGCTCTTCAATCTAAATAGGTTAACCACCAGATAAATAATTCCGAAAAGCAAGTGAGCTGCGTGTAAAATAATTAGCACCCAAAGCATTGCACCTGATGCGTTGAAAGTAGTAAGTACCTCTAATGTTTTGTCTTCTCGCGTTTGATCGGGACGAACATAATAAAAATTGGAAGCTTCCTTCACCAACTTTTGACCATTCAATTCAAAATAATAATCCACACCATACTCTCCATTCAACTTACTAAGAGTATTCCAATGGGACTCCTTTTCACCAAGTTCCGTGTATGAAATCAAATTCCCCATTCCTAATTGATCCATATGACTCCACCCCATTATTTGCGTTGCGATGAAACCTAATCCTAAAATTAGGGTCGATAAGGTGCCATATAATGCAACCGACCGGTTACCATTCTTCAGGGCTCGAAGAGAAATTATAAACATTGTGCTGCTCAGCACAATCAGAGCATTTCCAATCCAAAAAATCATTGGAGGGTGAATGTTCACCCACAATAATTTCCCATAAAGCACCATGATGGCACTGGTGATTCCTCCGAACAACATCACTATGGCGAAGATGAGCAACCAAACGATCATTTTCTTAGATC
>JBIKVX010000237.1:0-3409 GCA_044356625.1 Flavobacteriales bacterium
CGAAATATTTTTCGCCCAGCCCGATTTTATTCAATCGCAATCTCATCTACAAAAATCCACGGCTTCCCGCCAACCCCCAAATGCCATTCAGGAATTTTATCGAACGCCGGAACCGCAATACACTTCACATACTTCACCGCACTCACATCACCTTTGTAATTCTTGTCGAAGGTAGCAGTGTACTCATGCATCTGCGCCCCTTCAATGCGCTGCAGCGAGGTGAAGTCTTCCGAATAAACTTCATCATAGCTTTTTCCATCTTTGCTCACAAAGAATTTCACGTTAGACGGAAACCATATCCACGGACGAATATCTTGATAGGCTGAAAGTGAAATCTTTTTAATGTTCGTCGGATTCTTTAACTCAATCACACATTCCATTTTGCCATTGTATCCCTGCCATACACCTGTTCTGAAATCGAGCTTTCCACGAATTCCATCAATCAACGCATCATTTCCACCAGCAGTGTATTGCGCGTCGTAATTGCCCACTTCCTTCATTACTAAATTTCCTGAACGCTTGTAGAAGGTTGCTTCAATCCAAGGGCTGTCAATTTCTTTCTCTGAACCAGCCAATCCTTTGACAAGTATGGTGCATGTTTTTGTAATCTTGAACGGCTCGGAATAGAAGAATCCTTTTTTCTTGATACCTCCTTCTTCCATTATTTCAACTTTAATTTTTGAAGCTCCATTCAAACATGAAATCGAAATCATTTGCTCGCCAACGAATGCTCTGTTCGGAGCTGTGATGATAGGCGCAGGGACAATCTTCTCCTCATTGTATATGCCAAGAGGGTATGGAGAAGGATAGCCTTGACTTCGAGTGTCAAATTCCGACATGGGTTCGTAATCCTGCCACCATCCGGTGTTGTCGCCCGGACAAATTGGATAGGTGTTCCATGCGCTCACAACATACCATGCCGACATCTGTCCGCAGTCTTCGTTTCCGCAAAGGCCATCTGGAGTGGGAGAGTAGAGGGTCTTCATTATGCTATCGCGATACATGTGAACTTTATCTCTGTTTACATATGCATACAAATAAGCCATGTGATGACTCGGTTCGTTTCCGTGTGCGTACTGTCCGATAAGTCCTGTGATGTCGGCCTGCTCTCTTCCAGTAGTTTGCGTGGGTGCGTTGAAGAGTTTGTCTAATTCCGCTTCGAATTCTTTCTTTCCACCCATCAATTCCATCAACTCAGGAATAGCATGAGGCGCGAAGAAGCGGTATTGCCATGCGTTCGCTTCCGTGTAATGAAAGTTCACTTGAAAGGGGTCAAAAGGTGTTGCGAATCCGCCATTCACACGCGCGCGCATGAATTTCGTTTCCGGATCGAAAACGTTTTTCCAGTTCTGAGAACGAATGGCGTATTGTTGCGCAACCGCTTTGTCACCTATCATTTCAGCGTAACGTGAAATACAGAAATCGTCATACGCAAACTCCAATGTCTTACTCACACTTTCGCTGAATTCATCGCCGGGAACATATCCATATTTTACATAGGCTTTCTTTTCATCTTGCGGACCATTACTTGTCGCAATCATGGCTTCCAACATTTTCAATTCGTCTTCACGGTTTTTGAAACGAATGCCTTGCTGGTAGGCCTCAGCAACCACCGGAACACTGTGATAACCAATCATGCAATAAGTCTCGTTTCCAGCTAATTCCCACACAGGAAGTTCACCGCGCTCCTTATACATTTCAAGGAAGGTTTTCATCCAATCTTGTGTGCGCTCGGGTTCCAATTTACACATCATTGGGTGGTAGGCTCTGAAAGTGTCCCAAAGCGAAAATACAGTGTAGCGCGTATAACCTTCAGCCGTATGAATCTTATTGTCCATGCCGCGGTATCTTCCATCTACATCGCTCCAAACATTCGGCACCGTGTAACAGTGGTACAAAGAAGTGCGGTAATTCTCAAGTCCTTCTCCGGTTGGAAATAAAATCGGAGCAGGTGCTTTTTCAAAAACTTTCTGCCACTCTTCTTCAACCTTTTCTTTGTTGTATCTGAAATCGTTCTTCGGCATTTCAGCATATAAATTCTTCTTCGCTCCTTCTTCATCAACACCAGAAATTCCCACACGAATCGTCAAAACATTTTTTTCGGTTGGAAGGAAAAGAAACTGAAACGCTTGAATCATTTCGAGTTCAATCTTAGTTTCTCCTTTTTCATTCACGCTTTTGGAACGTTGCATCAATTGGTCGTTTCCAACAAAAGGCTGAGAGAACACCGCGTAGAAATACGTGTGCTGTTCAGTGGCCCAAGCTTCAGAAACACGGTATCCACTAATCGCAGTATCACCATAAAAATGCAAATCGTAATACAACAACTTATCGCGATGCATGAAGTCTAAAAACAACAAACACGAATCGCCCGGTTGCATTTTGTATTCATGCATTCCCGCATGGGTAGAGGCAGTCATGCGCGCGTCAATGCCGTAGTCGCTTAAGCGAACACCATAAAATCCCGGACTTCCAACTTCCATGTTGTGTGCAAATCGAGAAGCAATGGCATCGCGCCAAAGCGGTTTGTCCTTCGTGTGTCCATTCGTTGGCATGAACAAGATATCGCCGTAATCAGACACTCCCGTTCCCTGCAAATGCGTGTGCGTAAATCCGTAAATAATGTTGTCGCTATAATGATATCCACCGCAGCCGTCCCATCCGTCCAGACGAGTATCTGGACTCAATTGCACCATTCCGAATGGAGCTGTAGCTCCAGGAAAAGTATGTCCGTGTCCGCCAGTCCCCGTGAACACGTTCACATTGAATTTTTTATTTGACACTTCTACACTAGGAACCTTAACCGAATGACTGGTCGGGGTGTTTGAGAATGGTGCAACGTCATAAGTTTCCAAATCTTCATTTGGGGGGATGCGCGCGCAGACGCATGATCCAAGTGTTATACTGGAAAGGAGAAATGCTGGAAGGTAAACGTGTATTTTTTTCATGGTGCGGTAGAAGGTGAAACGCAAACTGGACAGTTCATTCGATCGTGAACGCCGAAGTGAAGCACTTGTGGTTTGGCTATTTTTATTTGAGTGAGGTAAATTTCTTTTTGTTCGGGAGTCAGTGAGAGTTCAATATTCAAATCACGCTCGTCTCTAAATCTTTTTATGGCATCTGAGCGCATGTTCAAAGCCTCTAAGCGGGCTTCATCGTTAATTTTGGGTTCCTCAGCAATGGTATTCATAATCGCTTTTTGCTCTTCAATAAGCCCATAATAGTAAAGGTAAATTGAAGGTATCAGAAGATCTTGTTGTTCAGTAAGACTCAATTTCGCTCGCATTGATTTTATTTTCGCTTGATCTTGGGCAGAAAGCACGCTAATGTCCACCGAGTCTTTCATCATTGGTTGAGCAGATGAAGTGAAGGCAATCGAACAAAGGAATAGCGAAAGTATAAAACGAAT
>JBIKVX010000031.1:0-11822 GCA_044356625.1 Flavobacteriales bacterium
TTTTTTAACAGTATTGTCTTTTGATTTAATTTGAATCAGACTTCCAACAAGTGGTTTGCCATTTTCGTCGAGTAAGGTTATAGTTTGATTTGATTTCAAATAATTCGATTCCAAATTAATTTTAAACTTCCCTTCAGAAGTTGCGTTGAAAGGAAGGCTCTTACTTGAGGCGTAGAGCTCATTTCCTGAATAAGAAATTTCGAATTCATCTTTAAGCCTTGGCTTTAAGAGAACCTTTCCTTCTTTATCGGTCTTTTGGGAACTAGTGGTATTGCTAAGCTTGTTTTTTATTTCAATTGTAGCGTTTTCTATTGGTTTTTTATCGCAAGCAGTCAAAATAATCTCAAGTTCAATGTCATAAACAGGAGTAGATATTTTGAAGATTTGGTCTTTGTGTGAATTTCTGTTTGAAGACAAGTAGCCAGTGCCTGTTTCTGCATCGAGGTAAAATGCGAAATCATCACTTGAAGTGTTAATTGGAATGCCAATGTGGTTAGGTGTTCCTGCAGTGTTCGCTGAAAACACATCTAGACCTCCTAGTCCGACCCATCCCTTGGAGGAAAAATACATTGTTCCGTTGCTATCTATAAATGGAAATAACTCGTCTGATGATGTGTTCACGTATTTGCCTAAATTATTAGGAACCGACCATTTTCCGTCTGTGTATGAAACCTTATAAAGGTCTGAACCTCCAAGTCCACCGGGTCTGTCAGATGTAAAGATGATATTGCCATTTACATCGAATACACCATGTCCAGTTGAGAAATGTTTATCGTTAAAATTGAAGGTTACATCTTCGATCCATTTGCCCTCTTCTTTCTTGAATAAGATAAGCTTTAAGCGAGAATACTTCACGCGTGCAATAGTATCTAACTCTTCGAAATTGCGTGTCAATAAAGCTCTAGAAAAATCTTTGTTAAATGAAATAGGTCCGTCATGAGAATACGTGTGTTCAATTTCATTCCACACGTCATTGTTTTTCAATTTGTCTATGGCCGAATGCGAATCATAAGGAGAATTCGCATCTTTGATAAAGGTAAGCTCATAATAGTTTTGCCCCGTCCAGGTGTCCTTTCGAGCTAAAAACCCAGTATTGAATTCTGAGGTAACGAAAACCAATCCTTTCTCATAAGGAACTGCAGCAAACTCTTCTCCTTTCGATACATTTCTAAAATCTTTAACTTCGAACTCGCTCGTGTCTTGCAAATAAGACACAATAGTAGGAGCTTGTTTTTTCCATTCAAGAATAGAAGCCTCTGCAGGAATAAGCGTCAAAGCAGAATCTACCGAAGCTACCAAAAGCGAATGCATGTTGTTCATGCGAAGTAATTCGAAATGTAACGTCCAATCTGCCAATAGAGCTTGATTACTTCTTGTTAAAATCGAATTCCAATGAAGCGCATTTTTATATTGCTCAGAGTTGTAGGCGGCTTCAGTAGCCATTCTTAGGTAGCTCCAATCGCCTTTTTGTTTTTTTACAAAATTATCAGAGAGATCTGCCCAAACAGGATAGGCTTCAACAAATTTGAATTGAGCAGACAATGATTTGGCGTAATCTTCTTTGAAAGCTTGTGCATTCGAAGTAATGGTGGCGCAAAACAAAAAGAGAAAAATGAATATTTTTTTCATGATAAATTAGAAATATCGTGGGCTTACAAATGCGTTATTACGAGGGCGAAGGTCAAAGGAGATAACTATTTCGTGGTTTCCCCATTGATTTAATTTCATGCTGTTCATTGGAAGATCAAATGCGTAACCAATCATCATATTGTCATTTATCTGGTAGGATGTATTAAAACCAAGACCTTCACCAATGCGGTACATACTGCCAATCCAAAATTGTTTGTAGAACAAAGCAGAGACGTTAAGTTCCATGACAGCGGGGCTGTTTTGAGTGAATTTCATCAGCGTTGATGTTCGAATATCGGTAACCGAGTTAATAGGGAAAACATAACCGCCAGTAAGGAAGTAATGACGCTGTGTTATGGCATTTCCAGTGTTATTGTCTATGTTTCTTTCTATTAGATGAGGGACAGACAGTCCAACAAAATATGAGGCTTGACGAACATGGTTGTCACTTGCAACTTTATACAGATAAGCGCCTGCGCCGAAATTTGCTTGTGATTTGTTGTAAGGTGTTGTGAAGTTAGGATCGTTAGGATTGGTAACCGAAAGTCCATTAAAATCATATTGAAATTTCTGAATTCCTCCAGAAACACCCAGGGATAAACGAAGGTTGTTCGGATTCAATTGCATTTGAAAAGAAGCGTGATTCATCCAGTCGATTGAATTGCGCGCGCCTGTTTTGTCAAAAGTTAAATTTGTACCTAGTCCAATGCGCTGTCTTGCAACAGGGGCGTGAACAGATAAATATTGCGTTGAAGGAGCACCATCCCAACCAATCCATTGCGAGCGATGCACACTGTTCATGTTTAGTGTGCCTCTAGTTCCGGCATATGCTGGATTGAATGAAAGGGGATTGTTGAAATAGAAGGAGCTTTGAGGGTCCTGCTGAGCGTTGGAAACAAATGATCCAACGAAAAGCAATAATAGTAAGTATATTTTTTTCATTTTCATCTGATTCTTATGGTTGTACTTCAATAAATCCTTTGAATGGATCTTGTGATTTTTTATGGGTGTCTATGAGATAGAAGTATGTGGCAGCTGGTAAAATTTCGCCATTGCCTTTGTCGTTTGTGCCTTGCCATGTGTTTTCATAGGGCGAAGCGTAGTAGATAAGTGTTCCCCATCGGTTGAATACCCAGACTTCGTTTTCAGGATATAGCTCAATGTTTTTAACAATCCAATTGTCATTTGTGTTATCTCCATTTGGAGAAATGAACTGCACGGGTTCAACAGGAATAAGTGGCGTACATCCTATTGTTACCGAAAGTTGTGCTTCGCAATTGTTCTGATCCGAAACAATGACAGTATAGGTACCTGCATCTATTGAATTTAAAGTTGCGCCATTAGCCTCGTTAATCCAATCAAATGAATATCCCGGTGTTCCTCCGGAAGCACCAACTTGAATGTATCCATTTGCCTCTCCGCACTCAGAGCGGAGCGTGTCAATGAGAGAAACAACTATAGGTGTTGGCTCACTAATGTCGAACGAGTCACTGTCTATGCAACCAGACAAGTTTGTTACAGTTACAGAGTAAGTTCCAGGAGCAAGGTTCGATGCAGTTGCATTGGTTGAAGAGTTCGGTGTCCAAGAGTATGTTACGGGGTCTGGTGAATCAGTAGTAATATCTATGGTTCCATCATTCGCTCCGAAGCACGTAACATCTGTAAATGCAGTATTTGTGATGTTGATGGGAGTAGGAGGGTTAATGGTTACGTTGTATTGCGATACGCAAGTGGTGCCAGGGTCAGTAACAATAACATTGTACGTTCCTGCTTCACTTACAGTTGTGGTTGTGGAAGTGGCTCCGGAAATAATTGTTCCACCGCTCCATACAAGAGTTGCATTGTTTGGCGTTGGGGTCGATGAAATAACGGCTAGAGAAGTTACACAGTCAAGGCCACCATCAGGACTAACCGTTGTTGTTAGTGTTGGTGAAGGGCTTACTGTGACTATAAAATCATCGGTTGCTACAGGGCAATTGTTTATCTGAGCGGTCACAGTTATTGTTCCCGTTATGTTTGAACCGGTATTGTTCTCCGGAGCAGTCCATGTTGGAACGTTACCGTTTCCTGAAGCGGCTACGCCAATTGAGGTGTTCGAGTTGTCCCAGGTTAATGTGGCGCCTGTTGGAGTTGTGATGTAATCTAAGGGATCGAAAACGAAATTCGCACAGCCGATTAAATCAACATTGGAAGAAATACTTAAGTTGGGTTGTACAACAACATAAACCGTTGCATTGTTGCCAGGGCATTGCACTCCGGAAGGTTCAATTTGATAAAAAACAGTATCGGCTTCATTGCCGTTGTTGACTAATGTTTGAGTAATTGCTGTTCCGCTGCCATCACTGAATCCAGTTATGGTATTTGGTCCAGTCGCAGTCCATGTGAAGCTTATATTGTTAAGGTTGCTTGAGATTTGAAAACTTGCTTCCTCGTTGCTACAGATATTCATTGAAGAAGGAGTAGCTTGAACATTGGCCTGCGGTTCAACATAGATGGTATGCAACACAGGAGGTTCATTCGTGCAACCAACGGTCGCGCTTATTTCAACAAAACCAACATTGTTTGAAGTGTTCGTTAAGGTGAATTGAGGCGAATTCAAAGGGCTTGCGCCGCTTCCACTTGAAGGAGAAACAGCAGATACGTTTGAAGTGTTAGATACGTTCCAGTTGATAGTGTATGAGGGAATGGTTCCTGTAAGAGTGAAAATGGCTGATGTTTCGCCGCTACAAATGGTTTGTTCGGTTGGATTCATAATTACAGTTCCAACAGGATTAATCACTATTGTTTGAAGCACGGAGTCTGCTCCGCAAAAATTGGAAGTGTGCATCCAAATGTGATAGGTTCCCGGAGTGTCGAAAGTTAATTCAAGGAGATCAGTACCATTTGTCCATTGTGAATAGTCCTGAGAACTTCCTGAAAATCCGTTAGAAGAACCGAATGTTCCGCTACTTACATTATAACCGCTTGGTTCATCGATAGTCCAGTAATAAGAATAGGTGTTATCGCAACCACTTGCGTTAATGTTTTCCCCACCAGAACTTGTGTTGGTGAAGGAAACGGGTTCGTTGAGGCAAATAGGAGAAGCTGGTTCGTAGGTGAATGCAGCGTTTGTTCCTGTAGAAATGGTAATGGGTCCTACTGTAACTACTGTTGGCAATCCGTTACTGGAGCATGCGTTTTGAGCAACGATAGTTGCTGAAAAAGCATTTTCAATAGGCGGGAATCCAGGTGCATAAAAGTAGTCTATACCGCAAGAAGAAGAGTTGAAGATGTGACTAATTGTAGTGTCATTCGCTGTGGTAAAAGTAGATGCGGTTGAACCGTCAGAGAATGAAACAGTATAATCGATTGGTACATCGTTCGATAATACATCAATACTGAAAGGAGAAGGTAAGCAGGTTGTTTGTCCTGAGCCAGAAACAGTAACAAGTGGAGCGCTACCGTTGAATACGATGTAGTTTTTAGTAACAACACATCCGTTTGATACACTAACAGTGTGTGTTAATGTATATTGACCTAAAGGGTAATTGTGGCTAATGGAAGAACCTACCATGTTCGATTGGTTTTCCACAGCACTTCCGTCACCCCAGTTGAATGTTTGTTGGGTTGTGTTGGGGTAGGTCGAGTTGAAACTGAATGAAATGGTATCTAATCCGTTACAGTTTTTAAAAATGGTCAAACCTCCTTGAGTCGCAGTGCCGTAACCTTGTCCTGTGTTTGCCAAGGTGAGGTTTGAGACCGGGCTAGCAATAACTTGAACGTTTAAACTAAATGTGGAAGTTGGATTACCATTGTTGTTATTCACCGTCAAGGTTGCAGTCGTGTTTCCAACGGTGTTGTAAACGGTAGATTGCGGATTTGAACCACTGCCTGTATTTGGAAGGGATCCTACTCCAAAACTCCACGTGTATGTCGAGCTCGCGGTGGTATTTGTGGAATTGTTTACATAAGTAACGGGTTGTCCTTGACATACAGTAACAATTCCGCCGGAAGCCGCGGGCACTGAAACGAAGCTAGCAGTTGGGGTTTGAGCATTCGATTGAATGGCCCAAAATAAAAACAATGCAGTGGCAATGAAAAATTGACGAGGTACTTGTCTCATAAAATATTCTTGTATTTAATAAATACTTCGGTAAATTTAGTTGAAAATCAACTGCTAAAGAATAATAATGCAATTGACAGACTGATTAATTGTCAAGAAATTGTGATTTCCCCGATATGCCCCTTGGAGTGTTATTGATAGGTTTGTATTATTTAGCAAAGAGGTAGTACTCAATAAAAAAAAACACGAGCCCATCTCTGAACTCGTGTAAAATGAAAGAATTAGAAAATTCTTATTCACTAAATCCGTCCCATTTTTTTCCAGATCTTTTTGATTGGATAGAACGCTCCAATTCGTTGGCAGCAAAGTGCATGGTTTCTTTGATGTCTGCCTTGGCTGAAGAATACACGCGTGACTGTTGCATGTTCAATCTACTCGCGGCTCCCCAAGCATCTATGTCGGCTCCAATGAAAGCGAAGTTCCAATTTCCGGTTGCTTCTAATTCTTTAATTGAAGAAGAGATCTCTTGGTATTTGAACATACGTGAAGCGTTCTCCCCACCATCTGTGAAAATGACAATCATAACCGTTCCGTTCTTCTCCTTCAGATCGCGTCCTACGGCATATTTCATGCGGTTAATTACGGTGCCAATGGCGTCAAGCAACCCGGTCATTCCGTCAAGGACATAATCTTTTTCAGTTAACACGGGCAGTTCAGCTGCGGGTAGATTTTCAAAGACCAATTCAGGACTGTCTGAGAAAAGTGTTAGAGATACATAGATTGGCTGATCGGTGTTTCTGTCTTGAATGGCCTTAATGGATAAGAGCTTTTCATTCAACCCTTCTAGAGTCTCTTTGTAATGGGTTTGCATACTTCCACTTTTGTCCAAGACAATGTGGTAGTGGGTGGCGTTTTGTTTATTCATTTTGTTTAATTATTTACGCAAAGATGTGGTGTTGAACAAGGCTAAGTAAAGTTTTAACAACCTTGTTTTTTTAATTGAAGTGAAGTTGAAGGGGGATTTTCTTTTTCCAGTTTTCGTTGATTTTATTGGCGTTGTAGAGCGAAGGGAATACTTCGTTTCTTTTAGAAACCGTGTGTTGACTTACATGTGATGTGTGATTTTTTTTGTTTTTAATGAAGTGATAAATTCGAATGTCTGACTTCTTAATTTTATTTGAACGAATGAGTTCTTTGGTCAGAGTTTCAATGTGTGTTCCTCGCGTTTCAAAGAAGTAATTGTAGTTCGGAAAATGCTTCAAGAGATTTTTTATAAAGGTGCCTAGCTCGGCAACAGGTATCAGGTTTTCTAAATTGTCTATGTACATCCAGCCGTAGTCATTGTGAAAATTGAATTCGCAGTGCATGTCCTGATGTGCGATGATCTGCGTGAGGAGGAAAATTTTCCGTTGTTCCGTTGTGCTCAATTGGTAGTACTGAACACGCTTCTTGTTCGGATATTCGAAGAGGTAAGAGTAACCGTAGTTGTTTCCTTCGCTGTCATTGATTTCAGACTTAATAGGCTTGGGCAAACCGAAATCTTTAAAAATGGGTGTGATCTTTTTTGCGTCGGAGAAAAGTTCGAATTCGTCGAGTTTTTTAAAACCGTCTTCAATATTTTTAAATGCAGTAGGCGCGAAGCGATTGTAATTTTTCGTCGTGTTAAGGAGGTTTCTTTGAAAGTAAAGTCCCAGCGTTGAGAAGCATTGACGAATAAACCAAGAGAGGGATTCGGCGAATTCGGTTAGGCTATTGAATTCAGTTATTTCAAAGAGTTGAAAGAAAAAATCTTCAAAGGGAAGATCGCATTCTGGCTTAGGTTCTTTTTTTCTCATTTTCAGAGCAGGGGTCCGCTGAAAGAATTCGCGCTCGGCTTGTCCAATGAAATTGGAATCATCTGCTAAGCGGAATACGGCTATGAGTAATTCAGATCGCGTTGGACAATCCTCAGCAAGAGGAACATCTTTTTCCTGTTTTGAAAGGAAATCTCTTGCTGCCTCGAAAAGATTCAGCGTCGGAAGTGTAAACAGCTCACCATCGCCATCGGCGTATTCAAAGACAATTTCTTCATTGAAGATGATTTTGAAATTGGAGAGTATCGCTTCCTTTTTCTTTTCAGCTGGTTTGAATTCATAGGTTTGTGTAAACACGCCAATATTGGCACGCACCTCAAAGCCAATCTTCAAAGGTTTGCTCTTGTCGTGTAAGATGTTCTCGAAATTGGCATAAGGACCAAACGACTGGAAGTATTTCACTTCCTTCATTTCTTGATCGTTACTTGGGAATAATTCAAGGAGATTAATTAAACTGCTTTTTCCTGTTGCTAATTCTCCATAAAGGAAATTTATTCTTCCAATTTCCCAGGTTTGTTTTTCTTGAAATACAGTGAAATTCTCAGCGTGAATGAATATTTTGTGCATAGTTTCTAGTCTTCTTGGCGAAAGTATTTGTTAGGTGTGCAGTGTTGCTGCACGAAAAAAAAGTCAAAGCAGTGGCTGTTCCTCTATGTGCGGGAAGTGCCGTGAATAAAGGAGTTGAGCGGTTAAAAAATAAAACGGGGTGATTTTTTCAAATCGGGACATCAAAAGTAGAATGACATCTCGCGCGAAAGGTCAAATAGTTTTTAACTGTTGAAAAAACGAATCGCTTCGACCTATGTTAAAAAATATTTATTTTCAAGATTGATAAGCCCTGCGGAATTAATTGAAATAAAAATTAATGCAAAATAATTTTTTTGGCACGGTGAAATAATTATCCACAATGGAATGAAAGGTACATTTTCGTCCTAATTTCACTTTCCTATGTCAGCCCCTAAAAAAACATTTACTCTTCTTCAGCTTACGCAAAGCATTCACAGAGCTGTGCAGTCTGCATTCGATGGACGTTACTGGATAGTTGCTGAAATGAACAAGCTGAACCTTTATCCGAAGAGCGGACATGCCTATCCGGAATTGGTTGAGAAGCAAGACGGAGTAATTGTAGCTGAAATGCGCGCAAACCTTTGGAAGAACGACTACGAGCGTATTAATCAGAATTTCATACAAGCCATTCAAGAACCGCTGAAAGATGGAATTAAGGTGCTCATGAATGTTGCGGTCGGATTCGATTCGAAATATGGAATTTCGCTTACCATTCATGAAATTGACCCGAGTTATACGCTTGGCGATTTAGAACAAGAGAAGCAGAACAGTATTCTCGCTTTGAAGCAAAAAGGCCTTTTCGATTTAAATAGAAAAAAGAGTTTGCCCCTTCTTCCGCAAAGACTGGCTATTATTTCAGTTGCGAACAGCAAAGGCTACCAAGACTTCACACACGTACTCGACGAAAATGCATGGAAGTACAAATTCTTTCATATGCTCTTTCCTTCGTTATTACAAGGCGATAAAGCAGTCGCTGATTTGACCAATCAACTAAATCGTATTCGAAAAGTAGCGCATCACTTCGATGCTGTGGTGATAGTTCGTGGAGGAGGCGGTGATATTGGGTTAGCGTGTTACAATAACGTAAACCTCTGCAAAGTCATAGCCGAGTTTCCGCTCCCTGTACTTACAGGTATTGGTCACCGTGTGAACGAGTCTGTAGCCGATATGGTGGCTTATAAGAATCTGATTACTCCAACAGATCTTGGTAATTACTTCATTCAGCAATTCCATAATTTCTCGCTGCCGGTTCAACGTGCAGAAGAGGCCTTGGTAGACAAATCCTTGCGTCTGTTGTCCGAAACAAAATCGAAGTTACATGCTTTTGTGCTTTTGTTTCGGTCTGTTGTTGAAACAACCTTGGTGAAGAACAATTCAAAAGTTGAAACGCTTCGTGTTGGAATTCGAACGGGTTCGCGACAGCACATGACCAATGAAAAGGGAAATGTTCAAGGACTATCAAAGTTACTAGCGAATGACGCCAGAACGCTGCTAACGGCAGGACGTGTTTCCGTTTCAAAATTACAAGACGGGCTGAAAAACCGAATAAACGTTCGGTTTTCGAAAGAAGAGTTAGCGTTAAATGGATTGGAGAATAGTGTTCGCTTGTTAGATCCGCGTAACGTTTTGAAACGAGGATTCAGTATAACCTTGGTAAACGGTAAAGCTTTAACTGATGAGAACGAGGTGAAATCAGGAGAAGAGATAACAACCTTATTATACAACGGAACAATAAAATCAATTAAAGAATAAATAGATGAGTGAAAAGGAAGTGAACTACGAAAGCGCCTTTAAAGAATTGCAGGGCATTGTATCTGAAATTGAATTGGGACAAATTACGGTAGATATTCTATCTCAAAAAGTAAAACGCGCTGCAGAACTTATTGCTATCTGTAAGACGAAGTTGTCTTCAACGGAGGAGGATGTGAATATGATTTTGAAAGAGCTTGAGGGTTAGGTTCTTCGAAAGATGCAAGCAAGATGCTTCGAAAGATGTTTCACAAGATTCTTCGAAAGATGTTTCACAAGATTGCTGCACAAAGTTGTGCTTAATATTGCAAGATGAAAATAGAAATCTGGAGCGACATCGTTTGTCCGTTTTGTTACATCGGGAAACGTCATTTAGAACAGGCAATTGCGAAAACAGGAAAGACGGTCGAGATTGAATGGAAGAGTTTCCAATTGGATTCTACTGTCACTCCCGAGGATGCGGGTGCTTCCGTGGTGGATCATTTGGCTGAAAAGAAGGGAATGTCTATTGAGCAAGTTAACGGTATGATGTCTCATGTTGAATCCATGGCGAAAGAGGTCGGATTAGATATGAAGTTGAGAACATCTTATGTCATGAATACCTTTCACGCGCATCGTGTTTTACACTTTGCGAAGTCTATAGGAAAGGGTTCTGAGTTGAAAGAAGCTTTTCTAAAGGCCCACTTCACCGATAATTTGAATTTGAATGAAGAAGAGAATTTGATTCGCGTTGCTGTTTCTGTTGGATTGAATGAAGAAGATGTTCTTCGTGTTCTTCATTCCAATGAATTTGAAGAGGCTGTGAATGATGACGCATACACGGCCCAACAGTTCGGTGCACGCGGAGTTCCATACTTTGTCTTCAACAGAGAGTCGGCGGTGTCTGGTGCTCAACCCGTTGAGGTGTTTGAGAAAATTCTTTTGGGCGGTTAAGTATTCCGATAAATTATTTTTTTTGAAAACAAGTTAGAAATCTTGTTGTTTAGGATATAGAATGTACAAAAATTGAGCAATATGAATGCAGTAGAAGCGATGCAATGGAGATATGCGGTGAAGGCCATGAATGGGGGGAAAGTAAGCGACGATAAGATTGAAAGAATATTGGAAGCGATACGTTTGTCGCCTTCTTCAAGCGGTTTGCAGCCTTATGAATTGTTAGTGGTTACAAATTCAGAATTGAAGACTCAGCTGAAAGCAGCAGCGTATAACCAAGGTCAGGTTGAAGATTGCTCGCATCTTTTGGTTTTCGCCGCTTGGGACACGTATACAGAAGATCGCATTAACAAGTGGTTTGATTTGGTGAATGAAGTAAGAGGGGTGAAAAGTGAAGGTTGGGAGAACTATCGCAATAGTCTTTTGAAATCTTATCCTCCACGTCCTGCGGAAGTGAATTTCGAGCACGCGTCGAAGCAAGTCTATATAGCTCTCGGAATAGCCATGTTAGCTGCTGCAATGGAAGAGGTTGACGCTACGCCCATGGAAGGGTTTATTCCTGCAGAGGTTGATCGTATTTTAGGATTAGAATCGAAAGGATTGAAATCGGTATTGCTCTTGCCGTTAGGCTATCGCAATCCGGAAAAGGATTATTTGATTAACGCCAAGAAGGTTCGGAAGTCGATGAATGACTTCGTTCATGAGATTAAATAGCATCGAAATTGAAAGAATGAATAAGTCCCACTTCAAAGTGGGATTTTTTGGTTCGTTTGATTATTTCTTACTGAGTCGAAGATCAAAAATGGGACTGTTCTTGACAAATAAGAATATCAGGTTCATGGTTTTGGTATTGGAAGGCTATCCTTCACGGAAAGAGATGCTAATAGTATTTATTTGATGAAATATGGTTACAATATTTTTTCGAGTTAAGTTTTTTCGAAGCTGCCCATTTATTCAAATATTATTTTCCTCTCAATTTCAGGAGAATGAAATTGAAAGAGAAAAATAAATTCTATACTTCCTTAAAATACATGAAAAATAAAATAAAT
>JBIKVX010000238.1:0-3375 GCA_044356625.1 Flavobacteriales bacterium
AACAATAACAGCAAAGCGTTTAACAAACGCTTTGCTGGTTTATATAGGGTTTTATTTTTCTCGAATTTTCAAATCGTCGAAGCCTTGGGGAATGCCCATATCCTTGAGCATAGAGCCAACCACCGCGTGTAACTTAGGATGTCCAGAATGTCCTTCCGGACTGAAACAATTCTCGCGCGATACCGGAAATTTAAAGGCGGAAAATTTCAATCGGTGGCTCGAGCAACTCGCTCCGACTCTGAGTTATCTGAACTTTTATTTTCAAGGTGAGCCCTTCATTCACAACGATATTTTGTTGTTCATCTCGAAGGCTTCGCAAAAAGGAATCTATACTTCCACTTCCACCAACGCACATTTCATTACGGAAAAAAGAGCAACTGAAATAGTGCAATCCGGCTTAGACCGCATTCTCATTTCCATAGACGGAACCACCCAAGAGGTTTATGAGCAATACCGCGTGCACGGTACGTTGCAGAAAGTTCTAGACGGAACAAAACACTTGGTTGAAGCTAGAAAAAATCTCAAATCTAAGACACCTCACATTATTTTTCAGTTCTTAGTTGTTCGTCCGAATGAACACCAAATTGAAGACGCAAAGGAATTAGCGAATGAATACAAAGTCGATGAAATTCGATTTAAAACAGCGCAAGTATACGACTACGAAAACGGCAATCCACTCATTCCAACCATAGAAAAATACAGCCGTTACAAGCGTCATGCGAATGGAAAGTTCACAGTGAAATCTTCCCTTGACAATCACTGCTGGCGCATGTGGAGTGGGGCAGTGGTGACTTGGGACGGAAAGGTTGTTCCATGTTGTTTCGACAAAGACGCCACGCATGAAATGGGCAATCTTTCGAAAGAAGATTTTAATTCTATTTGGAAGGGTAAGGCGTATACCTCATTCCGTAAGCAACTTTTGAGAGGAAGAAAAGAAATAGATATCTGCAAGAACTGTTCGGAAGGAACAAAAGTTTGGGCTTAGTCTTTCTGAATAAGCGCAACCGCATAAGCGTTCACCCCTTCTTCTCTTCCAACAAAACCCATCTTCTCAGAAGTGGTTGCCTTAATGCTCACATCCTCTTCTTCAATTTCACAAATGGCAGAGATTACTGTTTTCATAGCAGGAACAAAAGACATAATCTTCGGGCGTTCCATGCACAAGGTAGAGTCAATGTTTCCAACCTTCCATCCATCATCTTTCAATACTTGAATGGTACGTTGAAGAAGAATTTTTGAATCAATATTTTTAAATTCTGAAGAGGTGTCTGGAAAGTAAAATCCGATATCACGCTTACCTGCTGCACCCAATAACGCATCGCAAATAGCATGTAAAAGAACATCGGCATCGCTGTGTCCTAATGCTCCTTTGTCGTGTGGAATCTGAACCCCACCGAGCCACAATTCACGGTTCTCGGTCAATTGATGAACGTCATATCCAAACCCTACGCGAATCTTCATTATTCTACAGGATCAGAAACTTTAGCGTTAGCACCTACACTGAAGCGAAGACTGAAACGCAATGTATTTGCTAGCGGATTTTGTTGAGTGGTACTTACCAAGTAACTCATGTCAATGGTTAACACCTGGTAATGTAGTCCAGCACCAAAGGTGATAAACTGACGATTTCCTTTGGTGTAATGCTCGTGAAAATAACCCAAGCGAATTGCGAATTGTTTAGCGAAATCGTATTCGAAACCAGTAGCAATGTTGTACTCGCGAATTTCTTCGCGCAATTTGCTTCCTGCTACAATTGATCCGGTTTCCGGGTCATACATTCCGGGAGCATCGTAAAAAGATTGAATCATTCCAGTAGCAGTTCCTACAACCGGATTGTAACCCGAAATAATGGTGTCACCTCCGTTGTTGTATATCGGTGGTGACGGAACTAAAAGCTTATTCAAATCAAACAAGAAAGTAAGCTTATTGTAGTCATCTAGATTCGTTGCTATCGCTGTTCCCAATCTAAGATTGGTTGGAATGAAATCGCGATTGTCTGAATTGGTGTAACTCATTTTCGCTCCGATGTTCGAAATGTTTAATCCCCAATTCAATTGTGATTTGCGTCCAGCAATCTTAATCTTATCGTTGGTATAGAAAGTTGAAATATCTACTGCAACCGATTGCCCTGGGCGACTTTCAGCTCCTTGTAAATTCGTTCTTCCAGTTAAGTTCGAGTTGATGTAACGAAGAGCTATTCCTCCAGAAAATCTCTTAGAAAGTTTTTGAGAGTAAGCCAAGTCTATGGCAAATTCTGCTGGACGGAAATCCATGATGTTGGTTCCCACTTCGTCGGTGAAAGTAATATTTCCTAAAGTGAAATAGCGAAGGGATCCGCCAATGGCTTGTGTCTTACTTAATTTTTTAATTGCACTCAAATACGTTAAGCTCATATCGTTCACCAATGCACGCAACCAAGGTGAATAAGAAACAGAAACATCTAAATCGTTTTCGGAAAACGCCATCTTCGAAGGATTCCAATGAATACTGCTAGCGTCTGGATCGAGCGCCACACCTGCATCTCCAAGGGCACCACATCGCGAATCTGGAGCTATCGTTAAAAACGGAACTGCAGTTGTGATGGTGTTAATGGTGGCTTGTCGACCATTCAACTCATTCGGATTAGTAAGTTGTGCAAATGCAGCTGAGGCCATTAAAACCAATGCTGCAACTAAAACGTTTATTTTGAAAATACTTTTCATGCGTGGTGCAAATTTAACATACATATTCCCTTCAACACATTATTTTAAAATTACCAATTTTTGGAACGACTCGGCACGTTGACCTTTTTCATTCCGAAGTTCTAATTTGTAGATATAAGTTCCTTTACCAATGGCATTTCCGAAATCATCTTTTCCATCCCACGGAATGTCTTGTCCACGGAAACCGGTAGCGTAGAAAGAAGACTCAATGGTCTTTACCAATTTTCCACTTACAGTGAATATTTGAACGCGAGCGTCTAGCTGCTGACACGCCTGATTGTGCTCGTAAATAAAGCTTGTGTTCGTTGTAAATGGATTCGGGTAATTCAGCAAGTGACTCAATGCAACTTTAGAATCTTCTTCCACTCGGAATTGAATGGTTTCTTCGTTGCTGTTGTTGAAGACATCCCACGCTTTAACAGTCAAAGTGTGTTCCCCGATAGACAGCGTGCTGAGCGGGTAACGAACCTCGCCACTCTTGTATGTGTCCAGATCAGATTCGTAAAAATCATTCAAAACGATTGGTTTGGCCGAGTTGCCGTCTATGATAGCAGTAAGGTTATGTCCAACACCGTTTCCAACCGTATTGATTCCATTTTCATCTTGGAGTTTTGCCAAAATAATTGGAGTGGTATTGGTAGACCCGCCGCTCACAAAGGTTGAATCATTCAAG
>JBIKVX010000032.1:0-11750 GCA_044356625.1 Flavobacteriales bacterium
ATTCGGAACTACGAGACAGTGACCTGGATTGACATCGTAATTTTTAACGATGTGTTTTTGAAGTGAACTCGTGATGGGTACAACAAGATTGGACGATTGTAACAAGTGTTTCAATTTCTTTTTGCCAACGAATGCAATGAAGGAAGATGCGTTTTCAAATTCTTTTACTTCTTCTTCGAACGGTGCATTAATTTCTACAATGTGTTTTGTTTTGAAAGGTTTCAGAACTTCAATACTTCCATTGCTCATCCACGCGGAACGTTCGTAAACCATATCCGGATCGAATGTTTGAATGGCTTCTTGAAGTTCTTTGGCTGCGTGTTTATCGAATCGAATTTGCTGAATTTCTTTCAAGGTGCGCCAAAGGATTTTTGGAAGCACTTTCTTTAAAACTGATTTGAAGGAATTTGTTTGAGTAGATGAATCCTTTGATTGCGGATTATTGCCAAGAACTAAAATTTCAACGGTATGTCCCTCTTCTCTGAATCCACTCACCATTCCACGCATATGACTTCCGTAGCCTGTTGGCGCATCGAAGTACAAGGTGGGGTGAGGAGAATAGAATAGAATTTTCATGAGTTAATCAAAGAATTTCATGTGTTCTAAAATCTCCTTAACACGGAAAGAAATAGAGTTTTTTTCGTCGGCTTCTTGAATAAATGTTAGACTATTTAATGGGTCGTTTTTCAAAAGTGACTGAAAAAAATTATCCCATGTAGTTCCTCTCTTTTCGCTCTCTATGGTTTGGAGAACCTCTCCCTTTGCGCCCAAATACAAGTAAGGGGTGCCAAGGGTTTGGTATTCAAAGTACTTCGTGGTGAAGAAATCTTTGTTGTGGTCAGCTAACAAAATGATGCACCAATGGGCTTGCGCAATGCGATTTTCGATTTTTTTTCCTATGGAATCTGAGATGCGAACACAAGGATGGTGCTTGAAAACAGCTTGTATTTTTTCGAAGCTGGTGGAATGAAAGTTAAGCTGCAATCTCTCATACAAGGCAGGGTCGGACTCGCGCAATTTTGTGAGGTCTTTAGACATCTCTTCCAAAAAGTGTTCTGTATCCAAATAAATTTCTCCTCCGTATTCAATGGTAATCTCACGAGAAGAAAAACCGAATGATTGTTCGGTTAGTTTCGGTTCAGAATGAAAATGTTTGAGGTGAAAGAACTTCTTATTATCTGATGGAATAAGATTCAAGGAAGAAAAGTGTTCAAGAATTTGAATGGCCGGGGCAGAAAGAACGTCGGCGTGTTGAATTACGTTTTGTGTTTTTTCTTCTTCTTCCTTTTTCTTTTCAGGACTTAAAAAAGGCATCCCGTAGTTCCGTGCGTTCAGCCAAGGGTCGCGAAAGTCGGCCCAGTACTTTATGGAAGGATGTTCCTTTTTCCATTCGGCAACTGCACGAAGCATGTCCCAAGGGGCGCCAGTTGCGAACACCCATTCAATCGGATGTTTTTTCGCGAGTTCGTTCAACTTGGGAACAAGATGAATTTCCCAACCGAGGCTTATATCGTAGGGTGTGCCTTTGTAATTTTTTTTGACTGCGTTAAGCGCTTTTCTGTATTGAATTTTTTCGAAAAAGTTCGACGGTTGTGTGAGTAGAATTTGAGGATAGACGCGTGGCAACGAATGAACAAAAATATTTTTGTTATTCACCTCTTCGCTCCAAACCGATTTGTCTGTATCGCTCAGCGCATCTGCTTTTACGACGTGGACAATGCAATTTTGCTCAGCGAATTCTTTGGCTAATTTCCCCCATCGCCTTCCGCCAATTCCTTTGTTGGGAGGGAAGTCGTAATTGACAAGTATGATATGTTTTTTAGTAATTGGCATTTACATGCTCTACTACGTAAGCAATTTGATCGTGAGTGAGTTCCGAATACATGGGCAGCGAAAGGATTCGTTTCGCTAGTTTTGCTGCAACCGGATAGTCAGCTTCGGTGTGATGAAAGCGTGAAGTGTAACAAGGCATCAACGGCAATGGAACGGGGTAATGCACAGCAGTGTCTATTTGCGCTTCTTTCAGTTTTGTCATGAGTCCATCTCGGTCTTCGTGTTGAATTACGTAAAGGTGAAAAACGTGACGGAAGCCTTCTCTTTCGATTGGTTTCACCACATTTTCATTCAGGATTGAATGATACAAATGCGCATTTTTTCTGCGTCCTTCTGTCCATGTTTCAAGGTGAGGAAGTTTGGTGTTCAGCACAGCTGCCTGAATACCATCCATGCGCGAATTTCTTCCTTCGCGGGTGTGGTTGTGTTTTCCTTCTTGCCCGTGGTTCGCGATGGCTCGGGCGATTTTCGCTATGTCGTCGTGGTTGGTTACCATGCCGCCCCCATCGCCGTAAGCACCTAAGTTTTTACCTGGGTAAAAACTAAAACTTGCGGCGTGTCCGAAGGTGCCTGCTTTTTGTCCGTGTACGGTCGCAGCATGCGATTGCGCGCAGTCTTCTAGAACGAGTAGGCCGTGTTTGTTTGCAATCGCCATTAGCGCATTCATATCAACCGGATTTCCATAGAGGTGAACAGGAATGATTGCTTTGGTGCGGCTTGTAATGCGTTCTTCTATTTTCGAAATGTCAATGAGAAAATCTTCGTCTACATCTACAAATACAGGAACACCACCTGCTGTAGTCACAGCTTCCGCTGTGCTAATCCAACTAATTGCTGGAACAATCACCTCGTCTCCGGGTTGAATGCCCATGGCAACAAGAAGAATCTCTAAGCTGTCTGTTCCATTCGCGCAAGCAATGGTGTGCTTCATTCCCATGAATTCGCTGTAGCTTTTTTCGAAAGCATCAGCAGCGGGTCCCCCAATGAATGAGGTGTTTGAAATAATCTGAGAGATGGCCTTATCCATTTCAGATTGAATGGATAAATATTGCGCTTTAAGATCTACAAATGGAATATGCATTAGCGTATTTTTTTTGCGGGATTCCCTACATAAACCCCCGGTTCAGTTATATTTTTTGTAACAACAGCTCCTGCACCAATAACAACGTTATCGCAAACAGTAATCGGTAGTAAAGTAACATTCGACCCAATGGAAACGTGATTCCCGATCTCTGTGGAAGACCATTTGGTTTTATCGTTTCCGGAAGGTCCACCGTCTTTGAATAAATCATTCGTGAACATAACACCGTGTGCAACGAAGCAGTCCGATCCGATAGTGACCAATTCACAAATAAAAGTATGACTTTGAATGCGCGTTCGGTCTCCTATTTTTACTCCTTTCTGGATTTCAACAAACGGCCCCACAAACACATCGCTGCCAATTTCACATTCGTACAAGTTCACAGGTTCAACAACGGTCACATTTGTTCCAAATTGAACGTCACGAATTTGCGCGGTGTATTTTTTCACTTCGTTCATTGCAATATGTTGGCGTAAATTTTTTCAATGGCATCTACACTTCTTACTCCTTCAATTCCTTCTACATTTTGGCCTATTCCTGTCTGAATTTCCTTCAAGATTCCGGCAATGACTTTATCGTGATTGCTACTTGTGCCTTGATATTTTCCGTAGGAATTTGGCTTGTCGTTGAAGTCAATGTTGCTATCCAATTCGTGACCTTCAACATTCCAAAATTCAATTTTATTCAAGTAGGCACCGCCAATTTTAATGCTTCCTTTTTCACCAATAATGGTGATACTTCCTTCGTAGTTTTTTTCATAGACGCATGTGGTCCATACCAATGATCCAAGCGCGCCGTTTTCAAATTCCATAACCGCAACACCGCTATCTTCGGTTTCAATGCTGTGATTTTGAGTTGCCGCTTTCGCCTTCACACTTACCACATTTCCGCACCACCAGATAAGTAAATCTATGAAATGACTAGCTTGTGTGAAAAGCGCTCCTCCTTCTTTTTCAATCTTTCCTCTCCACGGAGAATCGTCGTAATAACCTTGGTAACGGTTCCACAACACATCACATTTCACCATGAATATTTTTCCTAACCACCCTTCGCGAATGGCTTGTTCAGCAAGAATAACAGGAACATTGAATCTGTTCTGTTTCACTACCCACAATTTCTTTCCGCAAGCCGCTGCTGTATCGTTCATGCGATTCGCCTCTTCAACAGAAAGCGACATAGGTTTTTCAACCAGAACATTAAATCCTGCTTGTAACGCGGCAATGCTTTGTTCGGAATGAAGAGCGTGCGGCGTAACTACGTTAATGACATCGGCTTGAATATTCTTCAACATTTCATCGAAAGAAGAATAGACTGGAATATTTCCATACAGCTCGGAAAGTGCGCGCGCCGACTCAATGTGGCTATCGCACAACGCAACGATTTCGATTTCCGGATTAGCGTCTAAGACAGCAACGTGTCGCTTCCCAATACTTCCACATCCGACTACGGCAAACTTGATTTTCATCGGTTGCAAAGTAATCAATCATTTTTGAATTTACACGACCTTTTGGTGGAGGAATTCCTTCAAGGAATAATTTTTTAGCCCTAAGCGATTGAAGAATTCTTTTTCAGTTTCCTCATTGGCAAGCAATAATGCCACTTCGAACGTGGCGTAATTAGAGAGACAAAGGTTTTTAAGTGGACTTCCTTCAATGGGAAATGAAGTTTGAAAGTTCGTGCCAATAAATGTTTTGTAGCCCAGGGCTAAACGCTCGAAGAGCAGCGTAGAATAAGCCATAACCCCAATGTTTACTTCGAAGAAGTTCTCGCTCGATTTCATTTCAACCGGAGCAATAATGGTGTTTGTTCCCTCAAAAAGAACTGAATAGAAGGTTTGAAATTCACTATCATTCCGTTCCTTTGGATGTGGAAAAACGATGAGTTGAAAGTTCGTATGTTTATTCAAAAAAGTCTTCAGACATTCCAACAGAAATAATTCATTTTCTTGAATTCCAAACCCGAAATCAGCATGTCCCGCTTTTCTTCTTACCCACTCGCCATGAGAATAAAATCCAATGGTGTTTTTAGGTGGAATTGGTCCGTTCGTATAGCAATGCGCGTAACGCAGGTATTGCTCAGGAGGCCAATGCAAAAGCTCCTTTACATACCAATGTTCGAAATGAGGAAGCTCCTCCATTTGATAAGCACTGGAAAGAACAACTTCGTCCGCTATCATAAAGGTGTGATGTCCGGTCAGTGGTCCGGGCGAAGGAATTTTCGTCACTTTAATCCCCTCTTCCATTAACAGGTAAGCGAGGGCGTTGCCATCTTTTTCAAACGGCGTGAAATCTAAAAATTCCGTTGTATTATTTGTTGAAATGATATCGGAAACGGCTGTCCATTCAATCACTTCGCGAATCAGTAAAGCCAGATTGGTACGGCGCGAATCGAACAGGCATTGCAAAGAAATTCGCAACGCGAATAAATGAAATTTCAATGGAAAATCGGAGAGTGTTAGTTCTTCTCGAGCCAATACATTTAGCGTTTTGTGGTTGGTATTCGCTGAAATATATTCTTCCGCAATTTCTTTTTGGCTGGAAGTGGAAACCAATACGCAAGGTGATTTTGGAATGAAAGTCGGTTCAATTGTTTTCCTTGAAACAATGCGTTTCCATTCTTTGAACCCGATGAGCACATCTCTTTTCGCACTGCTGGGAATTCTATATGTTAGATCATGAAGCAGTCTATGCTGAAGCATGCGCAAACGAATGTCCTCTGAAGGTTTCATAGGCCTTTTTAAAAGCTGCTTTGCAAAGCGAAGGGTGCTGTTTAAACTAGACATTTGATTCATGGAACAAGTGTAGGAAAGATTCAAGGTTTTTATTCCAACTGACTATCGGAAAGTTGAAATATTTTGAAAGTTGCTCGGCTGCTGCTTTTGCTCGCATGCCGGTTTCACAGAGAAGAATGCAAGGACGATTTGTTTTTTCGATTTCTTCTTTGAGTTCGGAAGCAGTGAGAGTAATAATTTCCGAAGGAAGCGAATCATTTTCACCTAGAAAAAATATTGGAGTACTGTGGTCTTGAAGTAATTCTTGAACAGTGATTGACACCTTCGTGTTTTTTTCTTTCGGGTTGAAATGGAAACGTGACCAAAGCCCTGTGTTTCCATCGAAATAATCGATAGCACCCACGAAAGGACAAGGATTCAGTGTCAAAAATTGAAGTGCTTGATGGGCAACATGAATGCCCACTGAAGCCACCACTGTTGGCCAAACGCCATCAACGGTGCAATTGCGCTCAACTTTGCTTGCGTCTTGAACATGACCAAAGAGCATGTTGCTGGTTATACTGTTCAAATGAATGAAGGCGCTAGACCCGACATTCATTTGCGCTGCAGCATAGAATAATGGAATTCTTTGTTTTTCGAAATGTTGGGCCAATTCAACTTTCGTTGTGAGCCTATCGGTGAAGTCGAAAACCAGATCAAAGGCTATCTCAAGTTTTTCCGCTCGCGGCTCAAACATTCGTTCTTCAGAAACGATTTTAACTTTCGGAAAGTGAAACGAGCAATAATTCTTTAACACAGCAGCTTTATTCTTTCCAATGTCGTCAGGAGTGAAAAGATGTTGTCTATTTAAATTCGAAGCGTCAACAACGTCGCCGTCGAAGATTGTGACATGTCCAATTCCCGATGAAAGCAAATAAGGGAGAGCAGCGTGCGCTAATCCTCCACATCCTATGATAAGTAGATTCTTGTCTTTCAGATAATCTTGGTCCCAGGTCATGCTTTCAAAAAGGAGTGAATTTCGAATTGCAAGATAGTTTAGAGAGGGGCTTCAGGAATATTTTACGAACAATTTTGTTTGTTAAATCATTGAAAATCAAACGACAAGTAAAGAAAATGAGTATCGAAAGCAAAAAAAAGTGTGTTCGTCATGAAAAGTTGTACTTTTGCGGTCGTATTTAACCTTTAAAAAACATCAAGACAATGTCTGAAATTGCACAAAAAGTTACCGAAATCATCGTAGATAAACTCGGTGTAGAAGCATCAGTTGTAACCCCTGAAGCTAGTTTCACCAATGATTTGGGAGCAGATTCTTTGGATACTGTAGAGCTTATCATGGAATTTGAAAAGGAATTCAACATCGCTATTCCTGACGATCAAGCAGAGAAAATTGTGACTGTAGGTCAAGCGATTGATTACATCACTGCGAATAAATAATCACTCGGAAATTATTCAACTTTCCCGAAGACTATGGAGTTAAGAAGGGTCGTTGTTACCGGACTAGGAGCATTAACACCCATTGGTAATACTGTCCCAGAGTACTGGAACGGTCTTATTAATGGTGTGAGTGGTTCTGATCTCATAACTCGCTTTGACGCGAGCAAGTTCAAAACGAAGTTTGCTTGTGAAGTCAAGGGGTTTAACATTGAAGATCACATTGAGCGAAAAGAAATGCGCAAAATGGATCCTTACACACACTACGCTCTAGTAGTTGTGAAGGAAGCTATAGTGGATTCTGGGCTCGATGTAGAGAAGGTAGACAAAGATCGCGTTGGCGTCATTTGGGGTTCAGGGATTGGTGGATTAACCACTTTCCAAGAAGAGTGTATTAATTTCGCAAAAGGAGACGGAACACCGCGTTTCAATCCTTTCTTTATTCCGAAAATGATTGCTGATATTGCCTCTGGTCACATCAGTATTCAGTACGGATTCAGAGGTCCTAATTACACAACCGTTTCAGCTTGTGCTTCTTCAACAAACGCTTTAATAGATGCCTTTAACTACATTCGTTTAGGTAAGGCAGATATTATTGTAAGCGGTGGTTCTGAAGCTGCAATTTGTGAGGCAGGTGTAGGAGGATTCAACGCGTGCAGAGCACTATCTGAAAACAACGAAAATTTCAAAACAGCTTCTCGACCTTTCGACAGTACCCGCGATGGATTTGTTTTAGGAGAAGGAGGCGGTTGTCTTATTTTAGAAGATTTAGAACACGCCAAAGCGCGTGGTGCTAAAATATATGCCGAGCTTATCGGCGGAGGAATGTCAGCAGACGCGTATCACATTACTGCTCCTCATCCGGAAGGAATTGGTGCAACGAACGTAATGAAGAATGCGCTTTCCGATGCAGGAATTACTTCAAATGAAATTGACTACATCAACGTTCACGGAACTTCTACTCCATTAGGAGATGTTCAAGAAGCGAAGGCCATTCAAAATATTTTTGGAGAGCACGCTTACAACTTGAATATTTCAAGTACGAAGTCAATGACGGGACATTTGTTAGGTGCTGCAGGTGCTGTTGAAGCAATCGCATCAATCTTGGCTATTAAAAATGGAATCATTCCACCAACGATTAACTTCGTAAATGCCGATGAGGCTTTAGATCCGAAATTGAATTTTACTTTCAATACGGCGCAACATAGGGAAGTTAATATTGCAATGACGAACACCTTCGGGTTCGGCGGTCATAACACTTCAGCCATTTTTAAGAAGTACGAATGATTTGGAAATTCTTTTCCAAAGCACATCCCAATAGGGAACTTTTCTCCTATATCAAAAACACCTTTCATGTAAAGCCGAATAACCTTGCGCTTTATGAGACTGCGCTCCGTCATGCTAGCGCTGCCGATGAAATTCAACCGGGAATAAAAAATAGCAACGAACGTCTCGAGTTTCTGGGAGACGCTATTTTGGATAGTATTGTAGCTCATTATTTGTTTTCGAAATATCCTGCCCTCACAGAAGGTGAACTAACCAAAATGAAATCGAAGATTGTTCGTCGAGACAATCTGAATGCAATCGGGTACGATTTGAAATTGTATGAGTTCTTAAATGTAAGTATCGGCAGACAAGAAATTCATGAAAGTCTAATTGGGAATGCACTAGAAGCCTTATTTGGCGCGCTTTTCCTAGACAAGGGATATAAGATTACTCGAGAAATAGCATTGAAATTATTGAAGGAACACGGCCTCGATGAACGTGTTCATTTAGATGTGGATTACAAAAGTAAATTGCACGAATGGGGACAAAAGACGCGCAGGCATTTGGTGTATATTGTGCGTGAACAACGCAGTACTGGAGCACAAATGCTCTACACCATTGCGTTAGAGTTAGACGGTAAAGAAGTTGGAAGAGGAACAGGTGGTTCAAAAAAAGCGGCGGAACAATCAGCAGCAGAAGCTGCAGCTAAAGTAATATTGACTAATTAAAACTGAAATTTATGTACGGTAAAATGCAGGAACATTTGCAAAATGAATTGAATGGAATTCGCGAAGCGGGTTTGTTCAAAAGAGAACGTATCATTACTACGTCACAGGCGGCAGTTATTAAAACGACAGAAGGAAAAGAAGTGTTGAATTTTTGCTCGAACAACTACCTCGGTCTTTCGAGTCATCCTGTTGTTCTAGAAGCCGCGAAAGCTGCAATTGATTCACACGGATTCGGAATGTCTAGCGTTCGTTTTATTTGTGGAACTCAAGACATTCATAAAACCTTAGAGCATAAGCTTTCAGAATTCCTTCACACAGAAGATACCATTTTGTACGCCGCTGCCTTTGATGCAAACGGTGGCGTTTTCGAGCCTTTGTTGAACGAGCAAGACGCAATTATTTCAGATGAATTGAATCACGCTTCAATCATTGACGGTGTTCGTTTGTGCAAAGCGCAGCGTTACCGCTACAAGAATAACAACATGGAAGATTTGGAAGATCAATTGAAAGCTGCTTCTGGTGCACGTTTCAAGCTGATTGTTACAGACGGTGTATTTTCTATGGATGGTTATGTAGCGCAACTCGACAAGATTTGTGACTTGGCCGATCAATACGGTGCAATGGTTATGGTAGATGAATGTCACGCTACCGGATTCATCGGAAAAACAGGAAGAGGAACCATAGAGTTGAAGAATGTTTTAGGTCGTGTAGACATTATAACCGGCACTTTGGGCAAGGCATTAGGTGGCGCAATGGGCGGATTCACCAGCGGAAGAAAGGAAATTGTTGAATTGCTACGTCAGCGTTCAAGACCTTATTTGTTTTCGAATTCATTGGCGCCTTCTATCGTTGGCGCGTCTATTGCGGTAATGGACATGCTCAATGCATCTTCAGATTTGCGCGATAAATTAGAAATTAATATCACAAGATTTAAAACGGGAATCAAAGCGGCTGGATTCGATATTAAAGACGGAGAGAGTGCAATAGTTCCAGTGATGTTGTACGACGCGAAATTGGCGCAAGATTTCGCAGACGCTTTATTGCAGGAAGGTATTTATGTCATAGGATTTTTCTACCCAGTTGTTGCGAAAGGTCAAGCGCGCATTCGCGTTCAACTAAGTGCAGGGCATGAGTTTGAGCATATTGACAAAGCCATTGAAGCTTTCACCAAAGTGGGTAAAGCGCTAAATGTGATTCAATAAAAAAATGTCGAAATATTTAATCGTAGGACAAGGGCTAGCAGGAACACTGCTAGCCTTTTCTCTTCTTGAAAAAGGAGAAGAAGTGTTGATTGCCGACGATTATAATCATCCATCAGCTTCGCAGGTCGCAGCAGGTATGTGGAATCCGGTCACGTTCAAAAGGCTCGCCGCCTCTTGGTTAGTTAAGGAAATGATGGAGGAAATGAATCACACTTTTCGAAAACTTGAAGAACAACTTCAAGCGAGTTTTTTTCACTCCCTTCCCGTCGCGAGAATTTTCAACTCCATTCAAGATGCGAATTTTTGGGATGAAAAATTCGATCATCCGGAAGTTGGAAGATTTCTTTCCGCCCGCTCGAACAGGAGTGTGCAAGAGAATTTTGATTCTCCATTTGGAAACAGCGAAGTGAATGAATGCGGTTGGTTGAATGTTCCACTTTTCCGCGAGGCTTCAAAAAATTATTTCATTCAAAATGGAAATTTTATCAATGAATCTGTTGAAGAAAGCGATGTTCTGTTTCACGAAAATGGCGTTCGTTGGAAGGAGAAAGAATTCGATAAACTTATCCTTTGCAATGGAATTGGCGTGAATCAATGGAAAGGGCTCGAAAGCCTCGATCTTATTCCAAACCATGGACAAGTCTTAGATTTGAAAATTGAAAATTTAGAAATAGACGCTATCGTTAATTTCGGACAGTTTTTACTTCCATTCGGAAACGAAAAATTCCGTTTAGGCGCTACTTACAATTGGAATGAAGTGCCTGATGAACCTACCGAAGACGCAAAGCAATTGCTTCTTTCCGAATTGAATCTTAGAATGAAGAAAGATGTTGTTGTGGAAAGCCACAAAACAGGATTCCGCCCTACAACCCGCGACAGAAGACCAATTATAGGTTTCGCTAATGGAAATGAGCTTCTTGGAGTGTTCGGGGGTTTGGGTTCGAAAGGAGTTCTTCTCGCACCGTATTTCGCGAAATTATTTACAGCAGTTTTGATAGATCGGGCGCCTATTCCGAAGGAAGTAAACGCAGCCCGATTCTAACAATCCAAGGTGAAGAACCTTTGTATTTGAATACCAATTGTTCAAATTGTTCAAATAGATTTGTTATGCGCCTGTATAGCGCTATTAAATGAAAAGAATCGTTTTACTCCTCATTGTTTTGGCCTCAAGCCATTGGCTTTCTGCGCAGCAGTTAGACGAGGGAGATTCGCGTGCGATGATTCAAGCAAATTTTATTTATCAGTTTGCGGTGAATAGCAACTGGCCGACAGAAATGAAGAAAGGAAAATTTCTCATTGTTGTTTATGGAAACGATGCAGTTTACAAACATGTGTTAGAGAAGTACGGAATGAAGCCCGTGGGGGCTCAGACTATTGAAGTAGTTGCATGGTCTAATTACAAACCAGGATTGAACAGTCACATTGTTTTTATAGATAAATCGAAAAAGGCGGATTTGGCTAAGATCATGAAAGAGATG
>JBIKVX010000239.1:0-3348 GCA_044356625.1 Flavobacteriales bacterium
AAGCGGGCGAATCGAAATTCAGAAAACCCATCTCGTGTCATTTGTATCCTATTCGTTTAACGAAGTTGGCAGATTACGTTGGATTGAATTATCACCGTTGGCCCATTTGTGCGCCTGCGTGTGAGTGCGGATCGAAATTGCAAGTGCCGGTATACAGATTCCTCAAAGATGCAATTACAACAAAGTTTGGTGAAGCGTATTTTCAAGAATTAGACGAACACTACAAGGCATGGAAAGCACAAAGAGAAGCGTAATACTTTTTCTTTTATTATTTTTTTGTGCCCCCATTTTTTCGCAAGAATGGGTTGAAATTAAGTGCATTTTAAATACTGAAGGCGGAGATTTGCTCACTGATTATCGAGACGGTACAGCTTTGGTTATTAGTTCTAGGTTGAATCAGGTTTACGGACAAGGAACCATGCAGACAACGCGAATTTCGCGATTGCATAAAATAGACCTAGTGACACAACGCGAAGAAACGTTTTTTCCAAAAGATTGGAATTTCGATGAAGGTGTATCTTGTTTCGGGGAAAATAAAAACGAACTTTTTTTTCAAACACAACTCAACGAAAGAGGAGTGTCTTCGAAATCGTATAAAATATTTTTATGGGATTCGACGCTTAGTTTCAAAAGTCTCGGAATGCCTTTGGATATGCAGGGAAATACAGGAGATGGATCTTTTGATAATATAAATCCTACTTATGACCCCATTGAGAAGTTATTGATATTCTCGAGTAATCGTTCGGGTGGATTTGGTGCACATGATTTGTACGGATGTTATCGCATGGAAAAAGGATGGGGGCCCGTTTTCAATTTGGGTCCTGGCGTGAATACTTCCAACAATGAATTGGGTGCAACCCTGTTTCAAGGCTCTCTTTATTTTTCAAGAATGGACATGGAAGATAATTTGAAAACAACCTTGTATTCATCAATTCAAAAAGAAGCGTTCCAAACTTCAACAACGCTTCCATCTCCTTTGAACAACGAAAAAGGAGACTCTTGGAAAATTGTTTTCGTTTCTGAACATGAAGCGTATGTCTCGCGCGAACAGCAAATCGAACATTACATCCTTCCACAAAAAATCAAACAAGTTCAATTTAGATTGAAGGAAGGAACACGCGTATTACCAAACATTGGACTGTCTGTTGTTTCTGTTGGAAGTGGAGAACGGTCCGATTTGAAATCGAACTCCGAAGGAGTAACGGCCTTATTCAACCTTTCGTTGGAAACGAAATACAAAGTGAGTATTCAAGAAAAAGATTGGGAGTTGTTAAAAGCAACAGGAAATGGTAAAGGCTACAAGGCGGAGTTAATTGATGAATTCGGAAATATTATTCGTTTGTTTAAGTTCGATGCTAATGGTAATTTCCAATTTGAATTGCTCGATTTTGTTTACACGAATTTGACCTTGTTGGAAGAAATAGATCGAAGTAAAATGGGGGCTTATTCGAGTGAGTCAGTGGCTGGCATTTCAATCAAGAAATATTACTTTCCCGTGAATGAAAGTACCCTGAATGAAATTCAGAAAATAGATCTTCGTAATTGGTTGAGAGATCAAACCAATTCAACCTTCACCATTAGCGGATTCGCAAGTTCAGATGGGAGTACAAAGAGGAATAAAGAGTTGGCAAACGACAGAATTACAGCCGCGAAACAACAATTACTTTCATGCGGTATTCCCGAGAAAAAGATAAAGGTGAAAGTCCTGGGTTTAAATGAAAACGGAGGGAAAGGGCGTCGCGTAGAGCTTGAAGCGATTCCATTATCTTCGCAATAACAAAAAGAAATACGATGTTAAAAAAACTATTTCCAAGCAGCGATTTTAAAATCATAGAAGGGAAGATTATGGAAAGTGGCACTTCGCATTTAGATGGGAAAGAGAATAGTGTTGCTCAACGGTGGGTTAAAGTGAATAATGAAATTATTACTCGTGTGAGCGATGGATTGTATCATGGACAATGGGACGATGATGTAGTTGTTTTGTGTGATAAGTCTAACTACATGGTGGGTTATTGGAATGTTACAAAAGGCTCAGGAAGTACGCCCAATTACTCGGCTGCTACGGGCTCTGTAATATTGGTTAGTTTTTTAGTTTTTTCTTCATTGAGGCTGAATATTATTCCCATGCATGATAGGGAATATGGAGACATATGGACATCACTCTACAATTACATATGGAAGTCAGAATATTTTTTAAATCATTGGTGGTCTACTGTTTTCGTTTTAAGTGTTTTTAGTTTGTATGGTTTTGTTTGGACGCCGATTTATGCGATTTGTCATGTGAGACGAGAACTTAAAACTGCCGCCTTTTTAAAAAAGTTTAGAAATAATAACGAGTGAAATTCGGGAAGGTAGATAACGTAGATCATCTTGCTTTTTCATTGGACGTTCCTGAACAGGACTATTCTTTCCAACCGAATGAACGTTCGGGTGGGTTGGAGATAATTATCGGAGGAACGGTTTGGGGTGTTCCGCAATGGAAAGGAATTCATTTTCCTGCTAAAGCGAAACCTTCAGAATTTCTTCATCACTATTCAAGATTATTTCCGTGTATTGAATTCAACGGTTCGCATTACCGCACACCACCTGTTGCGCAGGTAGCGAGGTGGGTAGAGCAAGTTCCTTCGGAATTTTTATTTTGTCCGAAGTTTCCTCAGAGCATTTCGCATTGGAGACAGTTTCAAAATTGCGAACGCGAAACGGATTTATTTATGGAAGCGCTCTTCGCTTTTGGAAATAATCTCGGAACGACATTCATTCAGCTGCCTCCGCATTTCAGCCCTTCAAAGGCCGAACCTCTTTTACGTTATCTGGAAAAACTTCCGACTGACATTCGCTATTCTGTAGAGATGCGTCACCCTGATTGGTTTGTTGGAAATGTGTTGGAAGAGTATGCCGAAGAATTTAAAAAGTTGAACGTGGGTTTAATTGTTTGCGACACGGCGGGAAGAAGAGATGCGGTGCACATGCGTTTGACGAGTGATGAGTTGGTGATTCGTTTTGGCGGAAATGATTTGCATGAAAGTGATGAATTACGCATAAAGCAATGGGCGAAGCAACTTCGAGATTGGGAAAAAGTTGGATTGAAAAAGTGTTATTTCTGGATTCATCAACCCGAAAGTTTGCACACGTTTGAAACGATGCAACTCTTCAATGAAATAATTTCAGCTTACAAGTAGACACAACCGCCACAGGTGTCTTTAGAGGCGCCTGTAACTTCTGAGAGTGCTGTCGGTTGCTCAGAGAGTCGAAGGGCGCCTAATAGGGCGAAAATGAGCGCTTCTTTGTATTGCACCGTATCGGTGTCGGGAACAACAACCGAAAGATCGGTCTTTGCCTGAATAGATT
>JBIKVX010000240.1:0-3315 GCA_044356625.1 Flavobacteriales bacterium
GTTTCGAAGGTTGGGTGCGCAGAATTGCAGTGAATACAGCAATAACTGGTTATAGAAAAAACTTGCGTGGTAGGTTGGAAGATGAAATTGACGACCGTTCCGAATACGCAAGCAGTTTAGTAGATCACCACGATGTAGACTACACCATGGAAGAGTTAATGATTTGTGTTCAGGCGCTTCCAAGTGGATATCGCACCGTATTCAATTTGTATGCGGTGGAAGGATACAAGCATAAAGAAATTGCAGAGATGCTGCAAATAGATGTGAATACATCTAAGTCTCAGTTTTCTCGTGCAAAAGGACATTTACAAAAGGCGTTACTCGATTTGAGTGCGCAGAAAATACCAGTAGAATCACAAGTATAAGTATATGGAAAATTTGATGAACAAAGTTGCGAATGACCTTCAGAATTACGCTCCACAGGCTCCGGCCGGAATGGAAGATCGCATTCAAAAGGCGCTGAATAAGAAGAAGTCTTTTTGGAGTTTCTCGTGGTACTCCATGAATGTTTACCTAGTAGCATTAGTGGGTGCGGGTGTGTTGGCTTTGGTCTTTTCGAATAGCAGCGAGAGGAATGCTGTTGCACAGAATTCAACCCCTGCAGTAGCTGAAGTAAAAGCAGCTCCATCGACTGTAGTCGATTTGAATGCGAAGAACAATGCGATTTTGAATGTAGAGAATGAGGTGAATTCTGCACCAGTAAAAACGGCAAGACGATCAAAGATTGTTCAAGAAGAAACTAGCGTTTCGACGTTGGTGGTAGAAAATTGTCAAAGCACGCCTATTGTCGAGCCCGTTATTGTTGAGGTGGCAGAAACTATTGAAGTTCAGAGAATGCCAGAGGAAATTCAAGTTCCGTACCCGAAGAAAGAGGTTGTTAAGGCTAAGGGCAGAACGCTTAAATTGACAAGACTTACAGGGAAGTGAATCCGTACATTCGCGATACCATGCGATATTTTTGCTTAATAAGTTTGTTTGTTCTCACAGCCCAAGAGTCTTGGGCTTTTGCCGTTTCAGACACCCTTATTATTGATGGCGAAGTGATTTACATTGAAGAACAAAATTCGCCAATGACAGATTCGTTGAATCAAGCAAGAAAGAATGATTTCAAGGAAAAGCGAAAAGCTCCAGTTTGGGGGCTGGATGGTGGCTTTGGATTTCAGATGACTGATTTTTCTATTTCGAATCAAGTTTACCCAGAGCTGGTAGGTGTGAATGAGTTTCTCGGAATTTCTAACAATACAGTTTATCACTCAAATTTCACATTAGGCGCATACTTCAGAGTGCATAAAAACATCGAAATTGGAGTTTCTGTTTTGAGTTCGAGTGGCACAACTAACGAATCGAATGCATTAGCATATAACACGAGTAATACTGTTTCATTCTTCACTAGCGAAAATCAAATTGAACAGGTCTTTCAGACGGAGGTGCAACCCGGTGTTTTTGAATTAGATACCGTGAGTCTTTCTGCGTTCTCGCAAACGTTCAATTTAAGTTCGCTTCAAGTGCCTTTGAAATTCCGCTTTTATGTGAATGATTTTACTGTTAAATCGAAATGGAAAGCATTCGGAGAAATCTCTCCGATCTACCGGTCGTTCAGGTTGAAAAACACCGGAGGGAATTCCAATCAAATGCTTTTCATGAATTCTGCTGGTAGTTTTGTAAATACAAATCTTAGCAATCAGAATTGGAATCAATTCGGGGTATTGGTCGGAGTGGGTGCGGAGTTTCGTTTGACGAAGAAATTAAATGCTTTTGCTCAAGCAAATTGGAGCTTTCCTCCCGTTAATAAAGCAGGAGAATCGGGATTGAATTATCACATGCAATACGGTAATTTATTTTTTGGATTACGAATACTCATGAGCGATGGAAAATAAATTCAATGCTTTGACTTATATTCGTGTTATGCGTCACTACATAGTTCTAATTCTTTTGTTTGCTTCGTTTGTTGCGGAAGCACAATTTCCAAATCCGAGTTTCGAGCAAAACACCGCGATGCCTCAGTTATTGGGCGAATGGAGTAAAATCGTCGGCTGGAATAACGCTGGAAGTGATGTTGCAGGACCTGATTATTATAAAGTAGGTGCTAGTAGCGCGTGTGATTTGCCAGAAACTCCCTTTGGTTTGTTGAACGCAAGCAACGGAAACGCCATGGTTGGCATAACCATGTGTGGCAGAAATTTCACGAACAGAAGAACCTATCTTCAATGCCAGCTTCAGGCACCCCTTGTTAGAGGGAAGAAGTATAAAATTTCGTTTTATTTGGCGAATGGAAAATCAACTTCAACCAGTAATGCAGGTTTAGCTGTCGACCATATTGGTGCGTACTTATCAACATTTGCGCCTGTTCAAACAGGTTTCGACCCGCTTTATTTTTCTCCTCAATTTGCAATTGACAGCGTCTTTTATTCTGAAACATGGAAAAAAGTAAGTTTCGAATATGTGCCTTTAATTGATGACGAAAAGTTTTTTACTCTAGGCGTTTTCGGGTCTGATTCAGAGCGCGAAATTGTAATAGAAGGTTCTGGAAACCCAGAAGTTGGATATTATTTCGTAGACAATTTTTCCTGTATTGAAATAGATGGTGATAATGTTCCCGATGAGAATTCTTCAGATAAAGGTCCAGCACCTGATAAAGTGAATTTTGTATTTGTTCCGAATTCATTCACTCCGAATGGCGATGGTCAGAACGATGTGTTCATGCCTGTTGGTGATAGTGGAAACATTGTAAGTGTTGAAGTCTTTTCGCGTTGGGGAGAGGTGCTCTTCCAATCGAAAAATGTTTCCAACCCTGTTTGGGACGGAACTAACGGGAAGAACACTTGTCCAGATGGAACATACTACTATGTTGTAAAATACAGAATTCCGAAGACAGGAGAAGAGGGAAGTCAGTCTGGTTATGTAACACTTATGCGCTAGTCGCAGTACCTTCGCGTCATGAAGGTTATTCAAGAAATCCCGCTTAAAGTTTCACCATTGATTCAAGATTTATTGAATCAAGATGAAAATGTGCGACCGTTCATTTCGGATTTTTTCACTAAAGAAAATTGTATTTCATCGGCTCGTAGCAGATTATTTTCAAATGAGAAAAGGAGTGTCTTATCGACCCAATTAATTCAGCAATATCAACAGCTCGTTTTATCTGAACAGTTAGATAGGAATATCAAGTCGCTTCGTTCAGAAAACACATTCACGGTTGTAACTGGACATCAGATATGTTCTGCAGGTGGTCCGCTTTATTTGATTTACAAATTATTCACGGCCATTCGAATTACACAAGAGTTGAATGCGTCTCAAACGGAATTTCATTTCGTT
>JBIKVX010000241.1:0-3312 GCA_044356625.1 Flavobacteriales bacterium
TTCGCAAGTCCGAATTTCAGGCCTTGGCAGATTGTTACGCATATGTTCATGCATTCTAAGGAGGATTTCACGCATATCTTTTTCAATATGTATGCATTGTATTTGTTTGGAACGGCATTGGAGAATTATTGGGGGACAAAGCGATTTGTAATTTATTATATGGTTTGCGGTGTTGGGGCCTTTTTCTTACATATGGGGGTAAATTATTTGGAGGTTCAGGAATTGATAAAGAAACTTGGTGAAAGAGAGGTTGCTGAGGTTTTTATCAATGGAGCTGCGAAATTGAGAGAGAATCTGAATTATGGCAATTCAGGAATGGGGCAGCTGAATTTAGCCTTGAACGCCGGAGTAATCGGTGCTTCCGGTGCTGTATTCGGCGTTTTGTTGGGATTTGGAATGTTGTTCCCGAATACAGAATTGATGTTGTTGTTTCCACCCATTCCACTAAAAGCGAAATATTTCGTAATGATATACGGAGCCATTGAATTCTATTTGGCCATGCGTCAAACTGCTGGCGACAACGTTGCCCATTATGCCCACATAGGTGGCATGCTCTTCGGGTATCTTCTGTTGAAATACTGGCAGAAAAAAGGGCGAGTATGGTAAGTCGTTTTCGCAGCACTTCGATAGGATTGAAATTGATAAGTGCCCTTCTAGCATTTGGTTTTATTGTTCGTTTAGTTGTTGTGCTTCTCTCAGTCAGTAATAATGGTGCTGCTGAGGTTTCTGCCTTCGATTCATTTGTTGGATTTTCAACAAAGAGTGAATCGGTAACTTGGTTTTGGACTTGGCTGACCTATAGTTTTTTTCATGCGAAGGTTAGTCATTTCGTTTGGAATTATCTCTTGTTGTTACTCTTGATTTTTTGGTCGAAGGAGCGCTATATTGGATTTCAAGCTTTGAAATATTGGATAGCTGGGGCCGCAGGCGGATTAATCCTTCTTTTATGCATTGAAAAAGAGGTGTCGCTTATTGGTGCTTCTTCGGGAATAACGGCCCTTTGGGTTGGATGGTTGATTTCTGATTTAGGAAATAGTAACAAAAGAGGGATGTCTTTTTGGTTGGGTTGCGCGGTGTTTTTACTTTTGGAAATAATAGATGTCTCGAATTACGAGGCGAGGAACTTATCTCTTTTTGCTCATATTGGAGGTGCATTAGGAGGTTTATTAATAGCAATAATAGAAAATTTGGATCTTGTAAAAATGAATTGGATTAAGAATTTATTTTCATGGTTTAGGCCTTCACCGAAGCTAACAGTTAAACGAAGCAATAAGCGATTTCAAACCGATGACGAATTTAACGCGGAGCGAAAATTGAAGGCGGATTATTTAAATTCAATTTTAGATAAGATTTCGCGTTCAGGATTTGAGAGCCTTTCAGAGAAGGAGAAGTTATTCTTGGAACAACAAAAAGAGAAATAATGGAATCGACTGGGAAAGAAGTAAAAAAGTTGGGTCGTTGGGGTAACTTTGTGCGATTGGCTTTTCGCGCTCTTAGTATTGTTGTTATATCTTCTTATTTCCTATCTTATACTTCCTCCCATTTCAAACCAGGTGTTTTCACATTTTTTAGTGTTTTAGGATTGTTTTTTTTACCCTTATTCCTTTTGTTTTTATTGGTGGCGGTTATTATGTTTTTTCGAAAGGAGTGGAAATGGTTAGTTGTCTTTGGAATTTGCTTTGCCTTTTCGCTTCCAGATTTGTTTTCATTTTTCAATTTTAGTTCGGGATCTTCCCATTCATCTGGTCAATTGGGAATGACAGTGATGACCCATAATACTCATCTAATGGGGTACTATGACGGTGAAAATGCCACGAAGAATAGAGATGCTATTTTGAATGAGATTAAAAGAGTTAAACCGAACATTCTGTGCTTGCAAGAGTGTTATTGGAATACGAAGTCTGGGAGTTTTTTATCTGAAGAATCAAGAAATCAAATTCTGACGGGTTACACAGTGCATGAGCGCACAACTCATGTGCTTTCTGATGGAGGAAGATTTGGGTTACTTATTTTTTCGAATTTTCCGGTGGTTAATCGTGGACAAGTTCCTTTCGAAAACGAGGTGAATAATTTTTGTATTTATATTGACGTGTTAGTTGGAAAAGATACTATTCGGGTTTACAATGCCCATTTGCAAAGTTTCCGATTGAATAAAAAATCACTTGAATTATTTGACGAGAAAATTGATATGAATGAAATTCAAAATGAAAGTAAACCATTGTTGGTTCAGCTTTATAGGGCCTCTTTGAAACGTTCGAAACAGGTCGATGTGCTAGCCGCTCATATTGAATCATGTAAACATAAGGTAATCTTGGCTGGAGATTTTAATGACACTCCGATTTCTTACACTTACAATCGATTTATACGCACGTTAGAGGATAGTTTTGAGGAAGTAGGAAATGGAATAGGAAGCACCTACAGAGGTCCTTTATTGGGATTGCGTATAGATTATATTCTGCACAGTAAGGGTTTAGAAGCTATTGATTACAAAACGAGTGATGCAGGTTCTTCAGACCATCATCCTGTGATTGTTAAGTTTTAGAATTCCATTTCAAGCGGAAATATTCATATGGAGTTAGCGTAAGAAGTACCATTGCTAATCCGTAAAAAAAGTCTTCTATTGGTACACTCCAAACTCTTATGCCTAAGTTGTACTTATTGTTGTATCGAACAATAGCTTCGCTAATATTAACATTCGAAGTATTTATTAGGTTGTATTTATAAAAGTGCAGTCCTGTAAGTATTCCATTCGATATGAAAAATGGTATTAAAAGAATAAACCATGCGAATAAAAAATAACCCAAGTAATTTGATTTGCGAAGGATGTGGAAGAGCAAAAGAAGTGAACAAAACAATGTGGCGCTGAAAGTATACCAGAGCTCTTTCATTCCGGCATAAACACAAAGACAAGCAGCAATAATGGCTATTGTTGGAGCCACTATTTTCGCGAAAGTTGCAGAAGGTTCAGATTTTTTAAAATACCGCACACATTCGAAAGTGAACACACAGGCGAAAGGAACGGCGATAAAGAACAACCATTCTTCCACGGGAAGTAAAAACCATCTTGACGCAAGGGTATAAGTTGAATTGAAATTCCAGATGCCCCAATGTGTGAACAGAATATCCCAGGGAATATAAACGGCAAACACGGCAAAAATGCCTATGAATAGAGCCTTAAAGTTTTTATAAAAAGAAACGCTTTTGTGGAAGCTTAAAAAAAACGGGCCTGCTAAGCAAAAGAGATCTACGAGTAAATAGGCGTAGTTCGAATTCATTTGACTGCTTTTGCTTGTTTAAATTTGAGTTCAGCCT
>JBIKVX010000033.1:0-11558 GCA_044356625.1 Flavobacteriales bacterium
TGGAACAAGTTGGGCGTGCAATGCTCACTGGACGGGTTCAGGTGGATTACCTTATGTGCACGCGGATGTGCACTGCTTGTCATGGATTCCTGCTAACAATAGTCTTTATGTAGGATGTGATGGAGGAGTATTCCGCAGCACAAACAATGGAACGAGCTACTCTGATGTGTCGAGCAATTTGCAAATTTCTCAGCAATATCGATTGGGAGTAGCTCAATTAAATGGGAACAAAATACTCACGGGCTGGCAAGACAATGGATCTAATCTTAAGAATGGAACTGCGCATTCTCAAGTTTTAGGTGGCGATGGTATGGAATGCATAATTGCACGAACCAATGACAATGTTATGTACGGTGAAATCTATTATGGAGCCATCTATAAGTCAACCAATAACGGAGGCACATTCAATCCGATTGTCAACAGTGGTGGTACCGGTGTGAATGCCGATGGTGCTTGGGTAACTCCATATGCAATGGGTGCAACCGATAACGATTTGTATGTTGGAAAGTCTACTATATATAAGTCTTCAAATGCGGGAACTTCTTTCACTGCTATGGGTACTTTCGGAGCTGGAGTTGTTAATGCGTTCGCTGTTTCAGCTTCGAATGCAAATGTGATTTATGCTTCAAAAGGATCTGCACTTTATAAAACAACCAATGCAAATACTTTTTCGTCTATTTCAGGATTACCAAATTTGTATATCACTTCTATTGCAGTATCATCTATTGACGAGAATAAAGTTTGGCTAACCTTCAGCGGATACACCGCTGGTTCAAAGGTTTATTATTCTGGCAATGGCGGAACAAGTTGGACGAACATTTCAGGAAGTTTACCGAATATTCCTTCAAACACAATTGTATTTCAGAACACTGGCAGTGATGCACTCTATGTTGGAACAGACGCTGGAGTTTATTACAAAGACAATTCACTAGCCGATTGGATACCCTACATGAACGGTTTACCCAATGTTGTAGTTGATGAGTTAGAGATACATGCTGCCACCAATACCATTACAGCGGCAACCTATGGAAGAGGAACATGGAGAGCCCCGCTATACTCTCAACCGAATTTAGATTTAGCTGTTGTGTCGATCACCAGCCCGAATGGAAATTTTTGTTCAACGACTGTAACGCCTGAATTAACTGTGATGAACGCAGGGATAAATGCAATTACTTCCTTTCAATTGACCTATACAATAAGTGGACAAGCAAGTCAGACCTACTCTTGGAGTGGCAATTTAACTTCCGGAAACTCTGTTTTAGTTACCCTACCCGTATCAACCGTATCGGCAGGAAGCTATACTTTAACAATTAATGCGAGCTCGATTAATGGTGTAAGTGACGACAATGCGGCGAACAATAGCTCAAGTTCAACTTTTACGATTGTGAGTGGTGCGGCCAATGATATTTGCTCCAATTCAACAAACCTTGTTATTAATGCGGCTTATTTAACAGCGAACAATACAGTGACCTGCAGCGATTCGGCGGATCCAAATTGTGGGGGTTCTGGCATTAAGGACGTCTGGTATAAATTCACTTTCACTGGCGGAGACATTACCATTCAGACTAATTCAGGAAGTCTGGTAGATACTCGTATTGCTATTTATTCAGATTGCACAGATCCATTCGCTATAGCCTGTAACGATGATATTTCAACTACAAATTATAATTCACGAATTAACTTAACGTGCGCACAGCTAACCAACGGTGCAACCTATTACATTCAAGCTGGAGGATATGCAGGTGGAACAGGAACATTTGGTATTCAAGTTCTTTCAACTGTTGTTGCGGGTTGCACAAACGTCTTCGCTTGTAATTACAACGAATGCGCAAATACAGACAACGGCTCATGCATAAACGCAACAACATGGTACTTAGATGCTGATGCTGATGGATATTACGTTTCTTCAACTTCAGCATGTACTTCTCCGGGAGCTACATATACTTCAACGCAAGGAATAATTGGTGATTGCAACGACGCGAGTGCGAGTGTTAATGCAGCAGGTGTTGAAGTATGTGGAAATGGAATTGACGAAGATTGTTCGGGGACTGATTTAGCTTGTGCTGTGCCTGGTTGTATGGACAATACAGCGTGTAACTACAATGCGAGTGCAACTGTTTCGAACGGATCTTGCACATTCGCTACAACATGGTACTTAGATGCTGATGCCGATGGATACTATGTTTCTTCAACTTCAGCATGCAGTTCTCCAGGAGCTACATACACTTTAACACAGGGAATAAACGGTGATTGTAATGATGCAAGTGCAAGTGTTAATGCAGGAATTGGTGAAAGTTGTTCGAACAACATTGACGACAATTGCAATAGTCTTATAAATGAAGGGTGCAGCGAGACTGATGTTGCGGGAGATATTTTCACAACTCCAATAAATATAACAGCAAGTTTCTACCCTTTATGCAATCTTGCTTCTGGAAATTTAACGGGAATGGGAGCATCACCTTTTGGACAAATAAATTGCATTACTGGTGAAGATTTATGGTATCAGTTTACTGCACAGACTGAAGGAGTTTCCGTTCAATTGAACACTACAGCTTTTGATGGTGTGATTGAAATTCACAATACGAATGGAGAATTAATTGCGAGTGAAAATTCAAATGCGTCAATAGGCAATGAGGTTTTGAACTTTGTTGGTTTAACTTCTGGAAGTGTTTACCGTGTTGGAATACGCAATTACAATTCTAACCTTGGCACTGGTAATTTCACTTGTTGTGTTCGTCAACTTAGACGAGGGGCGTGTGCATACGGTCCTGGACCTTATCAACTTTGTCAAATATTCAAAGCACAATATGTTACAGGGGCAACTTATCGATTTGTATTTTCTGGAATCAGTGGAATTGCAAATGGCATAAACTATACAAAAGCAAGTACTTCAGATCTTTTGGTTTTGAATGCCGTTGTTCCAACATTGCCATACAGCAGTAACTACAACGTATTAATTACAAATATCTACAGTCTATCAAACGGAATCGGACAGATTGAAATTATTGAAGTTCCTGCTCTTTCATCATGTGCAATGAATACCATAGCTGAGCCAAATACCCAATTGGGAACAAGTTTCAGATGTTCTAACGGGCAGCAATTTCGTGGAGCGATTGTTAATTCGCAACCTTGGATTTGTGGAGTAACAAATTGGAAATGGAAATTTCAGGAAGTTGATGCTAACAATATGGCCATTGGATTACCCATTGAACATTTGAGAGGTGCCGCATCGAATTTTCTTAATTTAAATCAGATTATTCAACTTCAAAATGGAAAAAAGTACGCTGTTCAAACGGCACCTGTTTTTTCATACGGAACCGGAAACTATGGAACAACACAATACTTGTGCATTGTTGGATCGGCAGGTGTTCAAAGTTTAGAAAATGAATACAAGTCTTTGGAAGAATCAATTCAACAAACCATATATCCAAATCCATACGACAATGGGCCATTGACTATTGAAAGTAATAAGTTCGATAAGGACTCAAAGGTTGATGTATTCATATTCAATGCTCAGCAACAGTTGATTAGAAATAAACAAGCAGCAATTGTAGCGAAAAAGATAACCTTGAATGGATTGGAAGAATTGGAAAATGGAATTTACTTTTTAGTTATTCAATCTTCCAATTCGAAAGAAATGGTTAAACTTTTGGTAATTCACTAAGTTGTATCAAAGCAAAAACAGCATAATTAATCATATCCCGAAAACCGCTGTCGATTCCTTCTGAAACAAGGGTTTTGCCTGAATTGTCTTCGATTTGTTTGATGCGTAAGATCTTCATGAGAATTAAATCGGTGAACGATGAAACACGCATGTCGCGCCAAGCTTCTCCGTAATCGTGATTCTTGTTCATCATTAATTCCTTCGTGATTCGCGCTTGCTCTGTGTAAAGAGAAATTGCATTTTCTGCTTGAAGTTCTAGTGGAGCGTCTGATGGTAATTCCAACTGAATAAGAGTCATTAAGCTGTAATTAATGATGCCTACAAATTCATCTTCAATCCCCTCACCCACTTTGCTTTCGCCTTTTTCTTCAATGGTACGAATGCGCTGGGCTTTGATAAATATTTGATCGGTTAAGCTCGAAGGACGAAGAATTCTCCAAGCCGTTCCATAGTCTTGGGTTTTCTTTTTGAAGAGGTCGACACATTTTTGAATGGCCTGATCGTATTGTGCTGAAGTATCTTTTGTTGCGCTCATGATTCGAAATACAAATGCGATGAAAATGCTCATCTTTGCGTTTCAAAGATACATCTTGAAATGAATTCTACTCGCACACTTCCCTCGGTAATGGGAATTTTGAATGTTACTCCAGATTCTTTTTATGCTGGAAGTCGCTCTAATTCTGAAAAAGACATTTTGGTTCGCGTTGAAAAAATGATTTCCGATGGAATGGATATTTTGGATTTGGGCGGACAATCGACACGTCCAGGTGCCATTTATATTTCTGCTGAAGAAGAACTGAATCGCGTGTTACCAGTATTAATTTCCATTCGAAATGAATTTCCTTCTTTGACAATAAGTATCGATACGTTTTATAGTGAAGTGGCCATTTCTTGTCTTCGTGAAGGGGCGCATTGGATAAACGATGTGTCGGGCGGAAGGATGGATTCAGATTTATGGAAGGTGGCTGCTGAAGCGCAATGCACGTATGTGCTCATGCACTCGCGCGGTGATTCTTCCAACATGAAAGAATTGGCGAATTATGAAAATGTGGTGGAAGAAGTTCATGCCTATTTCCAACAAGAAATTGAAAAATTAAATCAATTAGGTGTTTCGAAAATAGTCTTGGATTTGGGATTCGGCTTCGCAAAAAACAAAGAGCATAACTTTGATCTTCTTCAAAATTTGAAACGTTTCAAATCATTTGGACTTCCAATTCTCGTTGGTGTTTCAAGAAAGAAAATGATTCAACAAACATTGGGAACAACGGTCGAAGAAAGTTTGAATGGCACTACTGCTTTGAATGCTTTCGCATTAGACAGAGGCGCAGACATATTGCGTGTTCACGATGTTCTTGAAGCGAAGCAAACGGTAGAATTATATAGAACGCTTGCCCTCGGCGGCAAGTAAGGTGTTTTGCATCAATGACACAATGGTCATGGGCCCTACTCCTCCCGGAACTGGCGTAATGAAGCTGCACTTCGGTGCTACCTCATCAAAGGCCACATCGCCTAAAAGTTTGAATCCACTTTTCTTAGAAGCATCGACGACACGAGTAATTCCTACATCAACAACCACTGCACCTTCTTTCACCATATTTCCTTTTAGGAATTCAGGTTGACCTATTGCGGCAATGATAATATCGGCAGATTGACAAATTTCTTCAATGTTTGTGGTTTTGCTGTGGCAAAGTGTAACGGTGCAGTTTCCGAACGGATGATTTCTTTGAAGTAATATTGAAATCGGAAGTCCAACGATATGAGATCTTCCTAATACAACGGCATGTTTTCCTGATGTTGGAATGTTATTTCTTTCCAACAAAGTAATAATACCCATTGGGGTTGCCGGAAGAAAGGTCGGAAGATTCAACATCATTTTCCCAACCGATTCTGGATGGAAACCGTCGACATCTTTATTAGGAGCCACCGCCATTAATACCTTCTTTTCGTTGATGTGTTTCGGCAATGGAAGCTGAATGATATAACCATCTATTTCATCGTTTTCATTCAAAGACTTTATGGTTGTTAAAACTTCTTCTTCGGTGCAATCTTCATTCAATTGAACTAATGTTGAATCAAAGCCCACTTCCTCACATGATTTCACTTTGGCATTCACATAAGTAACGCTCGCGCCATTTTCTCCGATTAGAACAGCTGCTAAATGCGGACGCTTAAATCCAAGGTCGACTCTGTCCGAGACAATTTGTTTTATCTCTGATTTAATGGTTTTGGAAAGTGCTAGTCCGTCTAGAAGTTGCATATATGATAATTTGAAAAAACAAAGTAACATCAATTTCCCTAAAAATTATCATTCTAGGTTGTGTACTAAGTACACTTTCCTATATTTGAAGAACTAACTACCTTACACATGAAACAAAAAGTACTCTTTTTTTTAGTTTGTATATTTTCATTTTTTGCTATTCGAGTTGAAGCTCAGATTTTAACTTCAACGCCTGCCTTTCCTACTCAAACCGATCAGATTACCGTATTTTACGACGCCACAACAGGTAATGGCGACCTTGCGGGTTATACACCCATTTATGCCCATACAGGAGTAATTACGAATAACAGTATTGGTCCAAACGATTGGCAGCATACAGTTGGAAACTGGGGAACAGCAGATGCTTCTGTTCTAATGACTCCAATGGGAAATAATATTCATAAAATAGTAATCACTCCCTCTACTTTTTATAATTTGAATGTTGGCGAAACGGTCTCTAAAATGACTTTTGTTTTCCGCAACGCAGCAGGAACTGTAGTCGGCAGAAACGCTGACGGAAGTGATATATACTTGAATGTCTATGCTGCCGGATTCAATGCTTCATTCTCGTTGCCTTCCATGGAATCTCAGATTGTGAATGCCAATCAAGTTGTTCCTGTAACTGCAAATTCTTCCCTCGCATCAGACATCACTATTTCTGTAAATGGAAGTCAGGTTGCCTCAGGAACAGGAGTTACATCCTTGAATTATAACTTCAGTCAAGCCGCTGCCGGCGAATACTTGATTGCCATGTCTGCTGTAAACGGAGGAACAACCATTACTGATGAAAAGGTTGTAATTATTCTTCCGGCTTTAAATGTAGCTGCAGCTCCAGCTGGGACAATTGATGGAATAAACAATACTTCAAGCAACGGCGTTCGTTTGCAATTGTATGCTCCAAACAAAGATTTTGTTTTTGTCATTGGTGATTTCAATAACTGGCAATTGGATTTAAGTTATTTAATGAATCGCACTCCCGATGGAAATACCTATTGGTTGGACGTTCCTAATTTATCTCCGGGCACAGAGTATCGCTTTCAATACTATATAGACGCTGAAGGAATGCGTGTGGCTGATGTTTATACAGATAAAATTTTGGACGGTTGGAATGACGGCTGGATTCCAGAGACCACTTATCCGAATTTAATTGACTATCCAGCAGGATTAACTTCAGAACCTGTTTCAGTTTTCAGAACAGACCCTCCTGTATTCAACTGGACCGATCAAAGCTTTGTTCGTCCGGCAAAAACGAAATTGGTTGTTTACGAATTGTTGGTTCGAGATTTTCTGGAAGACAGAACTTACGCTTCTCTTACTGATTCATTGGATTATTTGGAAACATTGGGAGTTACTGCCATTCAATTGATGCCAATTAATGAATTTGAAGGAAACGACAGCTGGGGTTATAACCCGTCATTCTATTTTGCTCCAGATAAAGCTTACGGAAGTGCAGAAGCATTAAAAACTTTTGTCAATGAGGCACACAACCGCGGAATAGCTGTTATTATGGACATTGCGTTGAATCACAGTTTTGGTCAGAACCCAATGGTACGGATGTACTTCGATGCAAGTGCTGGACAATATGGACAGCCAACAGCAAGTAATCCTTGGTTCAACCCTACACCTAAGCATGATTTCAATGTTGGATACGACTTCAACCACGAAAGTCTTCAAACGAAGAATTTTACTAAACGTGTTTTAACGCATTGGATGCAGAATTACCACATAGATGGTTACCGTTTCGATTTATCAAAAGGATTTACACAGAACTATACTCTTGGAAATATAGGAGCATGGGGTGCTTATGACCAAAGTAGAATTAATATTCTAACCGAATATTACAATCACATGCAAACAATTGAGCCCGGATCCTATGGAATAATGGAGCACTTTGCAGATAACAGCGAGGAAACTGTTTTAAGTAATAACGGAATGATGTTATGGGGAAATTTGAACCACGAGTATATGGAAGGTTCAATGGGTTATACCTCTAACTTTTCTTGGGGTAGTTACCAAAACAGAGGTTGGAACAATGCACATTTGATAACATATGCTGAGAGTCACGACGAAGAGCGCATGATGTACAAAGACCTTCAATTCGGCGCTAGCAATGGTACTTATAATATCACTAATTTGAATACAGCCCTGAAAAGACAAGAGTTGTCTCATTGTCTATTAATTCCAATTCCAGGTCCGAAGATGCTTTATCAATTTGGTGAGTTGGGATATGATTACAGCATCAATACTTGTTCAGATGGCGTTACAATAAGTACGGACTGCAGAACATCGGCTAAGCCGGTAAGATGGGACTATTGGGACAATCAGAATAGAAAACACTTGTACAAAGTGACTGCTGCCTTGAATAATCTGAAAAAGAATGAGCCGATTTTTTCAACGACTAATTTCAATATAGATTTAGGTGGATTTGGCAAGCGCATTCATTTGAATGGAACAAACAATGCCGTTGTTGTTGGAAATTTCCAAACAACGTCATTGAATATGATACCTGGATTTCAGCACACAGGTACATGGTATGACTACTTCACTGGAAATTCATTTCAGGTGAATGATTTAGGTGCTACATTCTTTTATGAGCCCGGTGAATATCATGTTTATACAGACTACCAATTGGCGGTTCCTGATTTGAACACGTCTTTGTCAGAAGTGATGTCATTTGCAAAATCAACGTTCATGATTTGGCCTAATCCTTCAAGTCACAACGTTAATCTTGCATACAGCATGAGTCAAGCCGCGAAGGTCCAAATTGTTCTGCGCGACTTAACAGGAAGAGTGGTGACTTCATTTAACACACAAGGTGTTAGCGGGATTAATCAGTCTGAATGGAACTTGGCTGAAGAGAACATTGCCGCAGGTTCTTACGTCATTTCAGTTGAGACTGAGGGACGAAGAGAATCAGCTCCGTTTATTTGGAATCCATAATTTATGACTTACCAACAACGAGTAAGTGTATGTTGGACACGAAGTGAAAACAATTTATATTAGCGCGACTTAAACCAAATCAAATTCAATTTCAATATGTCTAAATTCTATAGAACGAGTATTCTAACAGCGTTTATGGCCATGTTCTCCATTGTATCTTGGGGACAAACTATAAGCGGTGTGGTTACAGATGAAGAGAATCGCCCTATTCCAGGAGCTTTCGTCTTAGTAAAGGGAACTTCGAATGGAACTGCCAGCGACCAAGTGGGGAATTATTCCTTAAAAACAGGTGTCGGAACATTTGAAATTGAAGTGAAGTCCTTGAATTTTGAAACCATAACCAAGCAAATTACTGTTCCTGTTGGTGCATTTGTCAAGCATAATTTCAAGTTAACTTCTGGTACATTAACCTTAGACAATGTTGAAATCATCGGATACGGTGTAGAGCGCAATCGTCCAAGCACTGGTTCGATTGCTAAAATTAGCGGGAAGGACATTACTGCTATTCGCACACCAAGTTTTGAAGCGGCGCTTCAAGGTCAAGCTGCAGGTCTGCAAGTTTCACAAGGATCGGGTATTGCCGGAGCGGGTTCGTTGATTCGTATTCGTGGAACAGCCTCTGTTTCTGCTGGAGGTGATCCTTTGTACATCATCGATGGTATTCCAATGACACAAGATTATTTCTTGCGTGGAAACAGTGGGGCATTGAACAACAACCCTCTTGCTACTATAAATCCGAATGACATTGAAAAAGTTGAAGTCCGTAAAGATGCTGCCGCCGCCGGTGAATACGGTTCGCGCGCCGCAAACGGAGTAATCATTATTACTACGAAACGTGCAAAAGAAAAAGGGTGGAAATTCGATTATGGATTGAATGCGGGTATCTCTACCCCTGCTTCACGTCCGAACATGTTGAACACAGATCAGTATTTACGGATTCGTCAAGAAGCTTGGGAAAACGACGGTGGAACTGGGTATGTATGGTTACCTAATATGACTTCTGCTACAGATGATGCTGCCACACGTAAGGCTGCCTATCTAAAAGCTGGACAAACCGATACGGATTGGGTTGGCCAAACAGTAGGACGTGGAAATAAGTATGGAACAAACTTCTCGGCACGTTATGGTGGAAAGAAACATAGTGTATACTTCTCAGTTGGATATGACGACAATCAAAGCTTCTTGAAGGGTAACAGTTACAAGCGTATCTCTGCTCGTGTGAATCCTGAGTTCCGTTTAGGCGACAAATTGAGATTGAACTTATCACTTTCCGGAACACGTGGATTGAACAAGCGCGTAGACGCCGCTTGGTCTGGTGGATTGGGAGATGCTATGTCGAACGCATTGCCCTACTACCCAGTTTATCACACAGACACGACATTCAATGCCGCTGGCGAAGTGGTTAACAAGCCTGGAGATTATTTCTATTGGAGAGATGAATTCGGAAACGTGAAAAATCCGGTTGCATACAGAGAGCAACTGCGCTGGACAACTGTTGAAGATCGTGTAATCAATACCGGTCGTTTAATTTATATGCCGAAGAAGAACTTATTCATCATAGCTACAGGCGGTATGGACTGGATGCACATTGGTGAGAATAGACTTACACCGTCGACATTCGATTTGTCGAACGGACAAGGAAGCTACAGCAATGATCAGCGCTTGGTTCGTAACTACAGTTATAACATTACTGCCGAATACAGCAAAGAGCTTGCACCTGATTTGAATGCTTCATTGCTTGTAGGACATGAATTGCAGCATTCGAAAACTAATTACATCAATGATTATATCCCGAACTTAGACGGAACAGTTTCTGAATTTTCAGACGTTCAAAACAATCCTAATACTAGAGTTCGAACCGTTGGAAATCCTAATCAGTTTAGCTTCTTAGGTTTCTTCGCGAAGTATAACATGAACTACAAATCGAAGTACTTCTTCGAAGCAAGTGTTCGTCGCGATGGAAGCTCTCGCTTCGGAGTGAATAACAAATTCGGAAATTTCCCTTCGGCCTCTTTAGGATGGATTATTTCTGAAGAAGGATTTTTGAAGGACAACAAAACCATTAACTACATGAAATTACGTGCGAGTTACGGTTTAACTGGAAACTCTGACATTCCTGCGAATGCGCAATACGCTCTTTACAGCGCTTCTAACAACGGTATTTTCTACAACCAAAACCCTATTCTCTTCCCTACTCAAGCTGGAAATGCTAACTTGAAATGGGAAACAACAAACAACTTTTCTGTTGCTTTGGAGACTGGTTTTTGGCAAGATCGTTTGACTGTTATTTTGGAAGGGTATAGAAAATACAGTCGCGATGTATTGATGAATGTTAGTCTTCCTGCAAGTACTGGATTCACAAACTTCTGGGACAACGTTGCAGAGGTTATGAATCAAGGAATTGAGTTAACTACAGTGGTGAACTGGACAAAGAGTTCGAAATTTACTGCTCGTACAAGCGCAAACTTCTCATACAACTACAACGAACTAGTAAGTATTGGTGACTACACTCCAGATGCTGTGTCTGGTGGAACAAATGATTCTCGTGTTTTGGTTGGAAAGCCCATCGGTTCCTTCTATTTGGTCTCGTTCAGTCATATAGACACCCAATCTGGATTGCCTGTTTACATTACTCCTGATGGAAATTACACAACAGATTACGACAATAGCATTCGTAACTACGTTGGAAATGGATTG
>JBIKVX010000034.1:0-11530 GCA_044356625.1 Flavobacteriales bacterium
GGAAATTTCGAATTCGGACCCTATTATACCTTTTACAGCTTCAATCCAATTGAAGGAAACAGACTGCGATTTGGAGGAAGAACGAGCAACGACTTTAGTAAGAGATTAATGCTCGATGGTTATCTCGCCTATGGCTTCCGCGATGATCGCTTTAAATACGGCGCTGGCGGACTCTACGTTATAAACAAAAGTCCACGCCTTGCAATTTCAGCGCACGGAAAAAGAGACATGGAACAATTAGGGCTTGGAGCTGGCGCCTTCCGCCAAGACAATATCTTGTCTTCGCTATTCAGAAGAAATCCGGCTAACAAACTCACCGATGTAACCGACTTCAATTCATACATTGAAAAAGAGTGGCTGTATGGACTTTCCAATAAACTCATTTTTACACACCGCGCATTAAGGCCCGCCGGAACAAAATATTCTTACACTCGATTTCTTCCACTTACCAATAGCTACGAAAAAGAGAACGCACTAATAACGACAGAGATTTCACTTTATACTCGTTTCGCCTTCAAGGAAAAGTTCGTTTACGGAGAATTCGAACGCATAAGTCTTGGTACCAATTACCCCGAATTTGAAATGATCTATAGCCTAGCTCTGCCTGGAGTAATGAGTGCCGAATACAAATACCAACGACTGCAAATGCAGGTTTATGATAAAATGCGTTTCGGTCCTTTCGGTTATTTAAACCTCACGGTTCAAGCAGGAAAAATTTTCGGAAATCTTCCTTACCCCATGCTTCAAATGCACCAAGGAAACGAAACTTTTTTCTACGATGAAGCAAGTTACAACACCATGAACTACTTCGAATTTGTAAGCGACAAATGGGCAAGTGTTTGGGCATCTTACCACGCTGAAGGTTTGTTATTCAACAAGATTCCTTTATTGCGTAAGTTGAAATGGCGAGAAGTAGCGAGCGCAAAAGTGTTGGTTGGAAGTTATGATTTGAAGAATGACGAATTGCTGAGCCGGGATTTTAACGCAGATGGGATTGCAGATATTTATCGATTAAAACAACCCTACATGGAAGCAGCAATCGGAGTAGAAAACATCTTTAAAATTTTACGCGTAGACGCCTTGTGGCGTCTGTCTTATCTAGACCACGCGAACATCGTGCGCTTCGGACTTCGTGCAAAACTACAATTCGAATTCTAAAACCTATCTTTGCCGCATGTTTGGAAAAGCAATCATCCCCAACACCCTCACCATGCTAAATTTAGTTATGGGATGCGCGGCGCTATTGGCTCACGATGTTCAAGATGCTTTCCTATTTGTGCTCATTGCAGCATTTGCAGATTTACTCGACGGATTGGTAGCACGGGCCATTGGTGCTGCTTCCGAAATGGGAAAGCAATTGGATTCATTAGCCGACGTGGTTAGTTTCGGAGTTGTGCCGGCTTTCTGGCTGTTCAGACTTCTTCAACCCGAATTAAAAACATGGGCGGCGATAGCATTTCTTTTGGCCGTTGCAGCTGCTTTTCGATTGGCTCGATTCAATTTAGACACTTCGAAATCAACCGGATTCAAAGGACTTCCTGTTCCCGCAAACGGACTGTTCTGGTTGAGTGTTTTGTCTTTGACAGAAACAGAACCTTTAAGCAATGAAGTTCTCATCGGACTCATTCTCCTCTTCGCATTCCTCATGGCTTCAAGGCTTCCGCTGCTTTCTTTCAAATTTTCAAATTTCGGTTGGAAGGAAAACGCCATTAAGTTTATTCTTATTGGTAGTATCATCATTGCCGGAATTAGTGCGCATTTCATTCTGAAAAAAGTCTTATGGACGGTTCCAATTGCCTTACTTTTGTACCTCATTTTATCTGCCGTTCAACACCTATTAGGGAAACAACATGAAAAAGTTTAAAGCTGAAATTAACGTAATGCCTTTGGAAGCATTATTAGATCCACAAGGAAAAGCAGTGACATCGTCATTGAACAGTTTATCTATCGGAACCATTTCAAATGTTCGAGTTGGAAAACACATGAGTTTGTTTGTTGAAGCGGCTGATCATGCTGCTGCAGAGAATATCGTTGATCAAGCTTGCAAGAAATTGCTTTGCAACGAAATAATGGAGTACTTCACCTTCACTGTTTTAGAAGCCTAATGCGTTTTTACGCGACGCTCGCTTTTTTATTTTTAGCACTCGCCGTTAATGCGCAACTCACGCATTTTATAATCGGTCGAAAGCACGTTGATTTCGGTTACAAATCGAGCGAATCTAAGCGCGAAGTGAAAGCGTTAATTATTCATTCTACTTTCAACGCTTCCTTTCCAAACACACAACATCCCGATACTTTTTCGGTGGAAGGGGTCCTTCAACAATTCAAACAATACGGCGTTGCAGCCCATTATTTAATAGGAAGAGACGGAAACGTTTATGAATTGGTAGAACCAAACAACATAGCCTATCATGCAGGAAAGAGCGTTCTTCCAGACGGAACAACCGCTGTGAATTCATGTTCAATTGGCATTGAAATCATGTGCACCTATACCGTTGGTCCGAACGAGGCGCAATATGCATCATTGCGCAAACTCATTGATCAACTTGATGCAGAGTATAAGTTCAAGTATATCCTGGGTCACTTCGATATTGCTTCGGGAAGAAAGACAGACCCTTGGCACTTCAAGGATGATGGTTTTTTTCGGAAATAATTCTATTCCTTTCCGCCTATTCTTTGTAACTTCCTTTCCTTAACCATAACCGTTTCCATGAAAAAGATTTTACTTGCTTTTGCATTTTTCGTGTCTTTTCAGGCCTTTTCACAAGCTCCTTCGAATGACATTTGCACCAATGCCATTGAATTAATTCCAAACGCTGGAATAGTTGCCTCCACAAACTTGAATACAGTAACGGAAGGAACAAGTCCTTCTTGTGGTGTTGGCGCAGGCGCAGCAATAAAAGACGTTTGGTACAAATTCACTTTTACTGGAGGAACCTTCACATTAACAACCACCTTAGGCACACTAGCAGACACGCGCATGGCTGTATACAACAGTTGCACGGGAACCCAATTGCTTTGCAACGATGACGCTGCGGGAATGGGTTACGCCTCTCAATTGGTTATGACATGCCCAGCCTTAACGGTGGGTACAACGTATTATGTTCAAGTTGGTGGATACAACAATCTCCAAGGAAATTTTAGTATTCAATTAACCTCTGCTGACATTGCAGGTTGTACAGACCCTTCAGCAGGAAACTACAACTCATGCGCTACAGTTGACAATGGATTGTGTAACATTTTTATGCCGAACGAAACATGCGCTACAGCAGCCGCTTTCGTGCCAAACAGCGGCGTTATTGTAACCAATAACAACAATGTTGCAACAGGACCAACACCTGGCTGCGGCGGAACCATCCGCGATATTTGGTATTCATTCGTTTACCAAGGTGGAAATGTTACTATTCAAACTAGCGCTACCACTGGAACCGGAACTGGAATTACCGATACACAAATTGCGGTATACAATGCGTGCAACGGATCTATCATTGCTTGCGATGACGATGATGCTGCAGGTAATTTTGCTATGGTGAAATTTGGCTGTCCCACCGGTAACGGAACCGCTGGAGCGAACGAAGACGACTACTTAACTATTGGGCAAACGTATTACATTCAGGTGGGAGGTTATAACAGCACCATGGGTGAATTCAACTTCAACATAACATCTACAACTGTTTCAGGTTGCACGGACGATAACGCATCAAACTTCAACTCATGCGCAACCATTGATGATGGCACTTGCGAATTCCCTGCGCTTGCTTCCAATTTCAATTATTACCCATCTGGAATGGATTGCATGAATTTTCAATTCAACAATACTTCAACTGGAAACGCAACGACTTTCGAATGGACGTTCCCAGCTGGTTGTGTTCCTGCTACTTCAACATTGGAAAATCCAACCACCACTTTTGCAGCGGCTGGAATGTTTCCTGTTACACTTACAACCTACGATCCGCTCGGAAATAGTAACAGTGCAACACTGAATGTGATTGTAACTGCTGGACACACCTTAACAGTTGACATTACAGCGGATAACCTTCCACAGCAAACGTCATGGAAAGTCTTCAATCAACAGAACTTAGTTATTCAACAAGGAACTACTAACGATGCGAACTTCTGCATTAGCAATAATTGTCATCGCGTTGAAATTTATGATACAGGTGGAAATGGATTGTGTTGTGCGAATGGTGGGGGAAACTACACCGTTTATTTAGATGGAAACTCCGTTGCAACAGGTGCCGCATTCGGCGCGCTTGCAACCATACAAGTGAATTGTCCGCAAGGAACAAGTTGCGACAATGCAATAGTCGCTAACCTAGGATTAAACGCTGTTCCTGCACCGAATTCATGGTATGAGTTTACCCCTTCCGTGAATGGACAATATCAGGTTTCAACATGTGGGCTAGCGGGATGCGATACTAAGATTTGGTTATACGACTATTGCAATATGGCTTTATTCGACAACTCAATGGAGGCAACATACACGTACAACGACGATTTGTGCGGTATAGAGGCTGAAATTACACCTTACCTCGAAGGGGGCATGACCTACTACGTGCGTGTTGGCGACGACGGCGGTGCATGCGGATTAGATTCCTTCCAAGTATTGTTTGAATACATGGGACCTATCGTTGGATGCATGGACTTAAACGCTTGTAACTACAGCCCGCTTGCTGAAGCACCCGCTGCATGTTATTACAACGGAGATCCGAACTGCTCGAATGTAGGTCCCGATATAATGGTTGAAGGAAACGTACTTTACACTTCATTGTATCAAACCACCCTAACTGCAACAGATGGATGTTTGGTGAACGAAGGATGCTTGCAAGGTTTGGGAACGAGACAAATTGTGCGCTTCTCTACGCGCATCGACAACATCGGAAACCTCGATTATTTCATTGGTGTTCCGAACGTGGCGAACCCGCAGTTCATCTTCGATCCTTGTCACAATCACTATCACTATTCTGGCTACGCAGAATATCTTTTGTATGACAACAATGGAAATTTAATGCCTGAAATCGGATTCAAAAACGGATTCTGCGTACTTGATATTGGTTGCGTAACGGGCGTTGCGAAATACGGTTGTGGAAACATGGGTATTACTGCCGGATGCTATGATGTATATAGCTCTGGATTAAGTTGCCAATGGATTGACATTACCAATGTACCAGCAGGAACTTATCACTTGGTTGTTCGCACAAACTGGGACCAAGATCCTGACGCTCTAGGAAACTATGAATTGCGTTACGATAACAACTGGGCGCAAGTGTGTATTTCCTTCGAACGCGATGCGATGAATAACATCATCAACTTCGTGAAACTTCCAATTGGTTCTTGTCCTGAAATCGTTGACTGTGTGGGTCAACTCTTCGGAAATGCTCAACCGGACTGCCAAGGCAATTGCCCTGCAGAAACAAAAAAAGGTGACTTGAACGAAGACTTAATTTACTCGCAGATTGATGTGGACATGTACGGAAATTCAGCTGTTTATTCAGACCTGTCGGCTTCAATATGCAACGACTTGAACAGCGATGGAGATATTAGTATTGCAGATGCAGCATACCTTGAAGAATGTATTCACGCACAAATCGATGCGGGCGTTATTCCGGGAAACATGCAACCTTGCGGTTGGGATCCTGAAATTGTTGATGCGTCTGAAACCGTAACCCTTGGAGTAACAAACGTGAATGCTGAACAAGGTTATTTCGATGTAACCATCATGAATCCTAACGGCGAAGTGAATGCATTGCAGTTCGATATTGGAGGAGCAACCATTACAAACGTCACATCTCTTCTTCCAATAACAACTTGGTCTGCTATTGTTTACAAAGAAGTAAGCGGAGTGAAGATTGGAGCGCTTGGTCACTTAGGAAGCATGATTCCTGTGCACTATACGCCAACTCCAATTCTTCGTGTGTATGTTGAAACCTTTACTGGAACTGAAATTTGCATTGCAGCATTCGATGAAGCGTTGAATATTTTCACACACAACGTACTTACTGAAATCGGACCATGCTTGCCCGTTCAATACATTGCCGCAAGCGCAACCTTCAACAATGTTTCTTGCGTGAATTATCCTGTTCATTTCATAGACAACACGAATAACAATCCAACCTCTTGGAACTGGGTATTCCCAGGAGGCGTTCCTAGTTCTTCATCACTGCAAAATCCATATGTGATGTACACCTCTCCTGGCATATACGATGTAACGCTTGTCGTTACAAATGGAACAGCGAATGACAGCATCACATGGGTTGGTGGGGTAACCGTTTCAAATGAAATTATATATTACCTAGATGCCGATGGTGATGGTTTTGGAGACCCGCAAACGATGACAACTGGATGTGAAATTTCTGCTGGTTTTGTTACGAATGGAAACGATTGCAACGACAACAGTTCATTCATTACAACCAACGCCGATTTAGACGGTGACGGGTTCTTCTCTTGCGTTGACGATTGTAACGATGGAAATGCATTGTCTTATCCAGGGGCGATGGAATTGTGCAACAACTTAGACGACAACTGTGATGGAACAATCGATGAAGGATTCGATGCAGATGGCGATGGGTTCTCTGCGTGCGCAGGAGACTGCGACGATAACAACGCCGGAATGAATCCGGATGCAACTGAGTTCTGTAACGACGTTGATGACAACTGTAACGGTGCCATTGACGAAGGTTTGGGACAAGCTTACTACATGGATATTGACGGCGATGGATATGGAGCAGGAGTGGTTATTTATTCATGCACAGTGCCAACTGGAGCAGCGACGAACAGTGATGATTGCAACGATGCAAATCCTGCAATTAATCCTTCAGCAGTAGAGACAGTAGATGGAATAGACAACGACTGCGACGGATATATAGACGAGACGAATATCTATACTTACACGTTGAATGAAATTGGATTGAACCTTTATCCGAATCCAACTTCATCTGATTTAAACATTGAATTGAATGCACATGCAGGAAATGTTTCGGTGCAAGTGAAAGATGTTTCTGGAAAGAATATTTCGAACTTCCAATTCAACAGCATGCGCTATACAGTGGACGTTTCAGCGTTCGCTCCTGGACTTTATGAGTTTATTTTCCGAACAGAAAATTCTTTCACAGTGAAGCGTGTGGTAGTCGAATAAAACTTTGGTCCAATGTTTGAAATTCCGAAACGAAAGTTACGTTAACCAAAAACAAAACGACTTTATGAAACACCTATTCTTGTTTACAGCATTGTCAGTGGGAGCGCTGAGCATGCTTGGTCAAAGTTCTAAACCTACACCAGTTAAAGTTGAAAATTTACCTGCGCAGGCATTGCGCAGTATTAACAATAACGCATTTAAATCCGGCGAAAAAGCTACATACCGAGTTCATTATGGTTTGGTAGAAGCAGGCATTGCAACTATTTCCGTTGAAGAGGGAAATAAAAATTTCGGAGGAAGAGAAACTTACCACATCGTAGGTGAAGGATACAGCGTAGGTTCTTTTGATTGGTTTTTCAAGGTTCGAGATAAATACGAATCTTACGTCGACAAACAGGGGATTTTCCCATACCAATTCAAGCGCAATTGCGATGAAGGAGGATATCTTGTGATGCAGGACTACTACTTCTACCAGCACAAACGCGCATTCAAGAATAGAAAAAACGAAGGATACCTTGCACCTGCTTTTGTTCAAGACATGATGAGTGCTGCGTTCTATGCTCGAACCATGGACTTCACGAACACCAAGCCCGGCGATATTCTAACCATTGAAACCTTGGTCGACGATGAAATCTACCGATTGAAAATGCGCTACGTTGGAAAAGAAACGGTAAGTGTAGATGCTGGAACATTCAAATGTTTGCGCTTCGCACCTGTGGTTCAGAAGGGACGTATTTTCAAAGATCCCAATGACTTAGCGGTATGGGTAACAGACGACGCGCACCACCTGCCCGTAATGGCGCAAGCGAAAATTAAAGTAGGATCTATTAAAATGGAGTTGCAACAATTCCAAGGTGTAGATATCTGGGGTGTGAAAACTAAATAGTAGCAATACACTTCAACTCAATCGCAATCGGCGATGGAAGGGCGTTAATCTCTACAGTTGTTCTGCAGGGATTAGCGTCCTTGAAGTATTCAGCATACAAGCGATTGTAGGTTTGAAAGTCGCGCTTCATATTCACCAAGAAGACAGTAACGTCTACCAAGTTCTCCCACTTCGATCCGCTTGCATCTAAAATGGCTCTTACGTTATCGAACACGTTTCTGCATTGCGCTTCAAAATCGAATTCAATAAAATTTCCGAATTTATCTAACTTCAATCCCGGTACTCCCGTGTCGTTTGCATCGCTACCTGCGATGCGCGGACCCACACCAGAAAGAAACAATAGATTCCCCACTCTTCTTGCATGCGGGTATGCGCCTACTGGCTTCGGTGCGTTCTCGGTTGAAATGATTTCAGACATATTTCGAATTATTTTGTGACAACAAATTTACCGGTTCTTGTGGTGCTTCCGGATTTCAAATGATAAATAAATGTTCCTGCATGAGCGGCTTCCCACGACAACTGCTCTCTTCCAACAGCCTTCCATTTTTTCGAGTTCAGCAATTTTCCATCTAAGGAATAAATATTCATTTCGGTCATTTCACCCGGAACCAATTGCATGTTGAAATGTATTTCATCTACAGTAGGATTCGGAAATGCTGAAACAGTTACCATACGTTCTGCTAATGCTTCAACAGAAACTTCAGGAACAATAGGAAGATTGGCCGTGTAAATCCCGTTTGCATGTGTGGCTACTGCAACGGTTCCGTCGAATGGACGTGAAGTAATCATGTTCACCACAGCGTTTCCGATTGTGCTTGCGCCTTCCATTTGCCAAACGGTGCTTTCGCCATTCAATTCAGAAGTGCTGAATAAACCCGCGCTGGTTCCAGCCAAATAAATCGTTGGAGTGCTCGGATAAATTTCAACCCAATACACTGCAGGACCGTTACCTGTTCCGTCTACATTCTCTTCAAGATTACCACTTACATTCAACCATGTTGCGCCGGCATCTGTTGAATGGAAAATACTTTTCTTGTTGAAGTTAGAAAAACTCACCATGACTTCGTTCGCGTTCAGATCATTTGTGCTTACTGCAGAAGTGTAGGCGTTCGGAGGGAACAACGTTGAAGAAATATTCGTCTTCACAGGAGTTCCGTAGAGATCTGTTAACTTGAATAATTTTCCAGCCGAACTTCCATAATATAAAACCGAATTATCGGTGTACGCCATATCGAGGCATGAAATGCTTCCTTGGGTTAGCGTAATTGTACTCGTGGTAACATTCGACCAGTCGCCGGTGTTACGTGCTGTTGGATAGTTTCCGGTTACGGAAATGGTATCTGTGCGATCGAGGTACCAGATCATTTTATTTCCAGCTACAAATAATCTGTTTGTCCATGGATCCAACAATAAAGGATTGATGAAAAGCGCAGCAGGACCGTTCTCTGCATCTATGCGTTCGGTGCCGGTTAAGTTTCCGTTTGCGTCGATTGACTTCTTGAAAATTCTTCCACTTTGAGAGCTGGTGATGACATAGTCTGCACCGAAAGGCATCGCGCAATAAGCGCCATCATCGGCATGCATTTCTCTCCAGGGTGAATTTGCATCGGAGGTATGTGTTAACCATGTTCCGTTGTCCTGCATTCCTCCCATTAAAAACTGACTGTTCGTATTGCCCGGCTCAAGTGCTACGGTATAGAATTGTGACGTCAAGTAACCATTGTTCAACGATTGCCACTGAACGCTATCGGCAGTAACGTCTGCGGTATGTTGTACTCCTCCATCGTTCAAACTATACATGCCTAAACCATTGGCCGGATCGAATGCAATGAGTTGCTGATCGGGGTGATGTTCGGCATAAACATAATGCCATGGCTCAGGAACATTGCAACGATAACCACCTATCCAATCTACAGAAGTAGCAGTAGCAAACGCATCGGTACTGCGGTGCAAATTCGTTCCGCCAATAAACACTAAATTCGGAATGGTCGGATGGTGCGCTATGCACATGTCGTAACTGTATTGTGTTCGGAAAGTTGCGAAATCGTAATCGATACCCGTGAACAACTGACATGGTATTGAAGGAAGATTCGCTGAACGGTTCTCCCAACTTCCATCAGCTCCACTTCCATCGCCACCCAAATACGTGTATTTGTAGAAGAAGTGATCAATCGGATAAAACGTATTGTTAATGGTTTCACCCAAGAAATAAATTTCGTTTTCGTTTTGCGGATTCGCGCACATCACCGTTCTTCTCAAATTCGCAATTTGTGGAAGAGTTGGAGAAATTTCTGTCCAGTTAAATCCATCTGTACTTCTGAAGAACCCACCGCCATTGGTGCTGTTGTCGCTGAATGACGCATAAAGCACACCCGATGGTGTCATCATCACATCTACAAATTCACTTGCACCTGAAGTAAATCCAAGAACTTCTGTCCACGTATTTCCTCCATCGTTGCTTCGAATAATTCCGTTGTAAACTGCGGCATAGACAACATCTTCAACCAAGTTCGTGTGATCGGTAATGACGCGCCATACAAAATCGTAGCTCCCATTTTGCAGGTTGTTTTGCGGAGTGCCACTTGCCGTTGACATTAAATGTGACCACGTTTGTCCGTTGTCGGTGCTCTTCCACATACCGTCACCACTCAATAAAGCCGTAAACGAAGTTCCTGAAACCACGCCGTAAAATTCTTCACCCGAACCGTAGTACCAAGTGTTCTCATGTCCGGGACGCGTGTCTTGTGCAATAGAACTTACACTTTGCAATTGTTCAGGCGCTGTAGTCTTGTCCCAAGACTGTCCTGCGTTCAGTGAATTCCACATACCACCTGTAACTGAACCTGCAATGAGGTGATTGCTATTCAACACATCCACCGCGAAAGCACGTGTTCTTCCTCCAATGTTGTAAGGACCTCTAGAGGACCAACCGTAATCTCTGTCTGCCACGCGTGGCAGGTGATTCGCAAAGTTCACGCAACGTTCAAAAATTCCTGCCGGCACCTCTCCTGTTTCCGGATCGCGGTTACGCATGTATTCAAAATATTTTCTGCTTGAAGGATTAACGCCGTATCCTTCTTCCATAGCACCACCCGTCAATTGAACCCGAGTAACTGAAGGAATGAAAAAGTAGGCGCCAAGGACAGCTAATAAAGCAATTGAAAACGAAATAAAAGTTGCACGCATGTCGAAAGGTTTAGTGTTCAAATATAAGCGCTGCAATGTTCAATAATATCAGAGATGAATTGTTTTAAGTTCGACGGAAGGATTTATTTTCGAATTATGAATAACAAACAGAACCCTTTCAGCTTAAGACTTCTTTTTTCGGCTTGTTTAATACTCCTTTGTTTTTCAATGAGTGCTCAAAAATTTTACAGAGATTTTTATCCGAATAAAAAAGTTCGAAGTGAAGGGCTCTTCAACATAACCGGCAAAGAAGATAGCCTTTGGAAATTTTATTACGAAGACGGAACGCTGCAAGAAGAGAGCATGTACCGTAATGGTTATTT
>JBIKVX010000242.1:0-3300 GCA_044356625.1 Flavobacteriales bacterium
GTCATGCTCAGCCCTGTGTAATCGCGCAACAACACTGCTCCTATCCAAGCCACGATTAGCGCGACAAAGAAGGACGGCCCCGCCATTCCTATGGCTGATACAAACAAAACGGTTTTGTCAATCCAAGTGTCTTTTTTCTGATAAGCCCAGATACCGAGAGGAATTCCAAGAATTAAACTCAATAAAATACTTCCGAGCGCAAGAACAAATGTGCCTGGAAAAGATTCAGCAAAGATTGAAGAAACCGACTTTTCGGAAATGAAGGACTTTCCTAGACTTGGAAATTTAATCCAAAGCGTACGCTTATCACTCAAAGGAAATGAAAAACCTTTATAAGTCGATGAGTCTGCATAAAATGCCTCTGAAAAATTATCAGATTTATTTATACTAATCGGAGAAAGATTATTCAAATATTCAAGGTAGCGAATGCTTAACGAGTGATTCAAACGCAGTTTATTGCGCATGTTTGTCACCACTTCTTGATTGGCATTTTCACCGACAAGATTTTGAACAGGATCTGATCCGGTTAAATTGAAAAGGAAGAAAACGACAGTTACCACCCCCCACAGGACGAGCAATTGATAACCTATTTTCTTAGCAACCTTCACTAAACGAAAATAGAAAGTTTGAATATCGAACCTTCTTTTAGTATCAAATGTTATACACGGCACACTTCTTGAAAAGTCTGATGATATATTATTTTAATAACTTTCTTACTTTTGACATATGGAAAAAAGAAATCTTTACATCTCATGGACACTGCGCGTATTTCTCTTCGCGCTTTTTGTGTTTTCTGCAGTTACCAAAATGTTCCCGATTTTTCCATTTGAAAAGCAATTGGTTGATCTTGGATTTGCAGATTGGTGTTTGGCCCCATACTTAGCCAGATTAATTATTGGAGTTGAATTAGGGCTGGGAATTGCACTTATCCAAAACCACTACTTTAAGCGAGTTGTTATTCCAGCAACAGCCCTTCTGCTTGTTGCGTTTTGTATTCATCTGTCTTATCAGATAGCAAGCGGACATGGTGGTAACTGTGGATGCTTTGGTCAGTTCATTGAAATGACTCCAACTGAGGCGCTCATTAAGAACATAGTTACTCTTGGTTTATTGGCTTGGTTATTTAAAATTTCCAAAGAGAAAACAGGAAATCAACGTTTTTCAGTTGTCTTATTAATAGGCACCTTAAGCATACTCTTTATGTTCATGTATTTCCCATTTAGTCCTTGTGGAAAAACCTGTCCTGAATGTATACAATACCCATGTGCTCCGGCCGACACAATATTTGTTCCTACCACTACTACTATTGACGCAGCAGGAAATCAACCAAAACCATTAAATCCAGGTCCAAAACCTGTTATATCTAAGTTTTCTAAATTAAATGTTTTCAGTGGAAGGCAAGAATATATCGACAATGGAAAGCGCATCGTTTGTTTCTTCATGCCCGGATGTGATCATTGCCGTGAAGCTGCTAAAGCCTTAGCTGAATTATCTAAAGATCCAAATTTCCCGAAAGTATACATTTATTTCGGTGATGAAGAGGTAGAGAAAATCGGTGAATTTTTCAATGCAGCAGGCAAAGAGTTTCCATACCAAAAATTAGGTATCGCTGATTTCTTTACCCTTATGGGGACTGAGGGAGAAACACCTGGAATACTGTATTTATGGAACGGAAACATACAAAAATCGTATTTCGGAGATCAGTTTAACAAAGATGATTTGAAGAAAATATGTAACCAATAGTCGTTACTCTCCTTGAACTAATTGTGAAGAAAACAAAAATTCCTATCCTAATAAAGACAGCAATCGTTTTTGCTGTCTTTTTGTTTTCATGTAATTCGATTTTGGCCACTATTGTCAAGGGAACTGTGAAAGATGAAAAGGGGCTTCCACTCTTTTATGTAACCGTTTTTGTTCCCGGCACCAATTTAGGCGCACACACCAATGAAAAGGGAGAATATCAATTAAACCTCAAACCCGGTAACTACGAACTCAATTTTAATTTCATTGGGTATGAAAAAGTTGTCAAGTCACTTGTCATTGCGCAAGAAAAAGTTCTGATAGTTGATGTCATCCTCAACCTGAACAGCAATGAAATGCCCATGCTTGTTGTGAATGCTGATCGCAGAGATTTTGTAAAAAGATTGGTTCGTGGAGCTTCCGACCAAAGAGAGTTCTATGCGAAACAACTGGAAAATTACTCTGTCGGATTTTACGGAAGAACTTCCATGGAGAAAATAGATCTCAAACGCGACTCTGCTTCTAAAGTAATTCAACCCCCTGTCATTGAAAATTCCATTTATAATGTGAACGAAAATGCAGGAACCCTCTATTCAAATGGAGATCAGATAAAACTCAAAGTAGATGCCTTTCGTGATTTCAAGCCAAAGAGCAATGAAAGTTTTTCCTCCATAAATGTGAGTTTTGAATATGGTGAAGAAACAATTGTGAACGACCGCGACCGATTCCAAGACCCTTATGAATTAACCAGCCAGTCTTGTTATTCCGAATTTAATTTGAAGGAAAATGCACTTACCCTTCCCCAATTAACCGATAAAAAAATCATCTCACCGATTGCTTCTACAGCGCTTCTGTCCTACACCTTTGATTTAGTTGGAATTGATACGCTTAACGGCGAGAAATTCTTCAAGCTTTCAGTTATACCCATCTTTAAACAAGAAGCGTTGTTCAATGGATACATCTGGATTCAAGATACTACTTTTGTATTGGGGAAAATTGAATTGCATTTAGCAGATGAGGTCATGCCCTTTTTCTCTGATTTCTCATGGAAGGAAGAGTTCATTCAATTGGAAACAAATAAATGGACAAGTGCTGGAAAGAATATTTACGGAAAAGTAAAGGAAGGAAAAACGCAACGTATTTGTCATGTTGAATACAAGTTCAAGGAATATGAATTCAACATTTCTGCTCCTTTGAATATGCAAAGCAGCGAGGTTCTCAAATACGATGATTATGCTTTTGATAGAGACAGTGTGTATTGGGAAAGTAGACAGTTGATTCCACTATCATTTTTGGAACTGAAGTACAAAAACGAATGCGATAGCCTTCAAAAGAGACTTAACGATCCGAAAATTCAAGCTGAGAAAGATTCGGCATTCAACAAAATTACATTTTGGGATGTTACGCTTTCAGGAATTGCCTGGCGCAATCGAGCCAAAGGAACGACTTATTATATTAATCCTCTTATTGCTCAAGCTAATGTTTTTGGAATTGGCGGATATCGACACAAATTCGGTGGGAGTTTCAGTCAATATTTTAAGAGTAATGATTTCCTATTGG
>JBIKVX010000243.1:0-3290 GCA_044356625.1 Flavobacteriales bacterium
TTGGAGACGTGGGATGTACAAGTTTCTTTCCTTCCAAAAACTTAGGTTGCTTTGGAGACGGGGGGGCGCTATTCACAAATAATGATGAGCTAGCGGCTAATTTGCGCATGATAGCGAATCACGGACAAAAAGTTCGTTACTATCATGACGTTATTGGCGTGAATTCGCGCTTAGACACCATTCAGGCCTCTATTCTTGATGTGAAGTTGAAGCATTTAAACGAGTATGCAGAGGCACGAAAAAGTGCTGCAGACACCTACGACGAGGCGCTGAAGAATCTGGAAGGTTTAATAACACCGAATCGAATTGAGAACGGAACACATGTTTTCCATCAATATACTTTACGTGTGTTAAATGGAAAGAGAGATGCATTGCGAAAACATCTTGAGGAAAACGGAGTTCCAAGTATGGTCTATTACCCGCTACCGCTTCATTTTCAAAAAGCATTCGAAAGTGAACGCTACCCCAGAGGATCTATGCCCATAACTGAACTTTTATCGAGCGAAGTTTTGTCCCTTCCCATTCACACTGAAATGTTGCACGAAGAGCTAGAATTTATAGTGGGAAACGTGAAGTCATTTTTCAACGTCTAATGGGTATTGAAGTGAAAAAAAAATGAAAAAATGGGGGTTTCAGCTGTTATTAATAAAAAAAATAGGTGTCTCGGCTCATATTTTTTAATTTGAAAATCAATATGTTACACAAGAAAAACTATTTTTTTAAAAAGAAATTCACAATAGTGCTTGTGAATAACAATTCATGATGTACATTTGCACCCCGAATTTTCCGAGTTGTATACTCGTATTAAAAATAGTGAAATAAAGGAACTTTTATAACAATGCCAACAGTTCAACAGTTAATCAAAAAGGGTCGCACACCAAAGACCTACCGCAGTAAATCAGCTGCCTTAACCTCATGTCCACAGCGTCGTGGGGTTTGTACTAAAGTGTACACCACAACTCCTAAGAAGCCAAACTCAGCATTACGCAAGGTTGCTAAGGTTCGTTTAACGAATGGTTTTGAAATCATCGCTTATATTGGTGGTGAAGGGCATAACCTACAAGAGCATAGCATTGTATTGGTTCGTGGTGGTCGTGTGAAAGATTTACCAGGTGTTCGTTACCACATCGTTCGCGGAGCTTTGGATACAGCCGGTGTTAACGGGCGCGGACAAAGAAGATCTAAGTATGGTACTAAGCGTCCAAAAGTTAAAAAATAATCGCATTAAGAATATCTTGCAATGAGAAGAAGAAAAGCCAAAAAAATTGCGGTACTTCCAGATCCGAAGTTCAACGAAGTTACTGTAACAAAGTTCGTAAATAATTTAATGCTTCAAGGAAAGAAGGGCGTAGCCTTTTCAATCTTTTATGATGCAATCGATCGTGTAGCTACCAAGACAAGCGAAGATGGATTAGAGATTTGGAAGAAAGCGTTAGAGAACGTAACTCCTGCTGTTGAGGTTAGAAGCCGCCGTGTAGGTGGAGCGACTTTCCAAATTCCTTCACCAATTCGTGAAGATCGTAAGAACTCAATGGCAATGAAGTGGTTGATTGGATATTCTCGCAAGAGAAACGAGAAGAGCATGGCTGAGAAATTAGCTAACGAAATCGTAGCTGCGTCAAAAGGAGAGGGTTCTGCTTTCAAAAAGAAAGAAGACGTTCACAGAATGGCTGAAGCAAACAAAGCATTCTCACATTTCCGTTTCTAATTAAGATAAAGAAGAAAGTATGTCACGCGACCTTTTATATACAAGAAATATTGGAATTGCTGCCCACATTGATGCGGGTAAGACAACGACTACAGAGCGTATACTTTATTATGCTGGTGTAAATCACAAGATTGGAGAAGTTCACGACGGTGCAGCTACAATGGACTGGATGGCGCAAGAGCAGGAGCGTGGTATTACCATTACTTCGGCAGCGACTACAGTTGATTGGATGTACCGCAATCAATCCTATCACATTAATATCATCGACACACCTGGTCACGTTGACTTTACCGTTGAGGTAAATCGTTCATTGCGTGTATTGGATGGGTTGGTGTTTTTGTTTTCTGCGGTAGATGGTGTAGAACCTCAGTCAGAAACGAATTGGCGCTTGGCAAATAACTACAATGTTGCTCGTATCGGATTCGTTAACAAAATGGATCGTCAAGGGGCTGACTTCTTAAACGTAGTGAAGCAAGTGAGAGAAATGTTAGGAAGCAATGCAGTTCCATTGCAATTACCTATCGGTGCTGAGGATGATTTTACCGGTGTTGTTGACTTGATCAACTTCCGTGGAATGATTTGGAATGAACATGACAAAGGAATGACTTACCAAGAGGTAGATATTCCAGCAGACATGATGGATGAGGCTTTAGAATATCGCGAGAAACTTCTAGAAGCAGTAGCAGATTATGATGAGTCTTTGATGGAGAAATTTTTCGAAGATCCAAACAGTATCACAGAGCGTGAAATTCTTGACGCACTTCGTAAGGCTGTTATCGATATGAAGATTGTTCCAATGGTTTGTGGATCTTCTTTCAAGAACAAAGGAGTTCAAACCATGTTGGATTTGGTAATGGAGTTAATGCCATCACCTTTAGATAAGGAAAGCATCACGGGTACTCACCCTGATACTGGAGAAGAACTTACCCGCCGTCCATCTTTAGATGAGCCGTTCGCAGGTTTAGCTTTCAAAATTGCAACTGACCCATTCGTAGGACGTTTAGCATTTACTCGTGCTTACAGTGGAAAATTAGATGCAGGTTCTTATATATTGAATGCGCGTAGCGGAAACAAAGAGCGTATCTCACGTATCTTCCAAATGCACGCCAACAAGCAGAATCCAATTGAGGTTTTAGGTGCAGGAGATATTGGAGCAGTAGTTGGTTTTAAGGATATCAAGACAGGAGATACTTTGTGTGATGAAAAACACCCAATCGTTCTTGAGTCCATGGTATTCCCTGAGCCGGTAATTGGTTTAGCGATTGAGCCTAAGACACAAGCAGACAGTGATAAGTTAGGTATGGCTTTAGCTAAATTGGCTGAAGAAGATCCAACATTCCGTGTGCGCACAGACGATGAAACTGGTCAAACAGTAATCTCGGGTATGGGTGAGTTGCACTTAGAAATTATCATTGATCGTCTTCGTCGTGAGTTTAAAGTTGAGTGTAACCAAGGTGCACCTCAAGTATCTTACAAAGAGGCTATCACATTTGCTTCAAATCACAGAGAGGTATTCAAAAAGCAATCAGGTGGTCGTGGTAAGTTCGCAGATATTGTAATCAATATCGGACCGAATGACGAT